>DASUAS010000173.1:0-5400 GCA_035763625.1 Acidimicrobiia bacterium | reverse complement strand
CCAGGTCATGGGCACGATCACGGCACCGAGGTGATCGCGATCGCATGTCCCGACATCAGTCGCGAGACCGCGGCGACCATCGCCCAGTTCTGCCGCGACGCCTGAGCCTCAGCGGAGCTTGCCGATGATCTCGTCGCCGTGACGTCTGAGGTTGTCGACCTTCTCCTGCAGCGACTCCGGGTCGGTCTCGAGCCCGTAGGGGTTGAACCGCCCGAACCCACCCGCGGTGTGGGTGACGCCCAGGTCCTCGAGCTGCTTGATGCCGTCGATCGTGAACGACTCCGGCGTGGTCGCGTAGATGTCGAACCGCTCGCCGGCGCGCCCGTGCTCCTTCCGGAGGTCGTTGATGCGGTCGATCTTCGGGATCAGCTCGTCGAGCGTGCTACCGGCGCTCATCCATCCGTCCCCGAGGCGCGCCGCGCGCCGGAGCTGCACGTCGTTGTGACCGCCGATGAGGATGGGGATCGGCTCGGTCGGCACCGGATCCATCTTGATCGCGGGGAAGTCGTAGCACTCGCCGTGGTACTCGAAGTACCCGCCGGCGGCGAGGCCTCGGACGATCTCGATGCACTCGTCGAAGCGACGCCCTCGGCCCTCCCACGGGAGCTGCACGATCTCGTAGTCGTCGGGCCATGGGCTCGAACCCACCCCGAGCGCGAAGCGGTTGCCACTCAGCACCGCCAGCGACGTCGCCTCCTTCGCGTAGAGCACCGGGTGGCGGATCGGCATCTTCAGCACGAAGGTGTGGAACTCGATGGTCGTGGTCACCGAGGCCATCGCCGACATGGCGACGATCGGCTCGATGAACGGCTTGTTCTCGAGGAACTCCCGCGTGCCGTCGAAGTTGTAGGGGTAGGTCGACGACGACTCCTTGGGGTACGCGATCGAGTCGGGCACCGCGACGGTGTCGAAGCCAGCGTCCTCGGCCGCCTGCGCGAGCGGCACGTAGAACGTCGGGTCGCACATCGAGATGTTGGCGATGAATTTCACGCGTGTCCTTCTTCTTTCACCGTTCGTGGGCCGTCAAGGCCCGCGAAGGGCGCCAAAACGGAATTACTTGACGGCCATGGGGACGACGGGGGCACCCGTGCCGCCGGTCACCGGCTCGGGGGTCGCGCACAGCAGGAAGGTGGCGCGGCCGTCGGCGGCGCAGTCGGCCGCCAAGGCCTCCAAGTTCCAGTTCTGGCCCTGCGTCATCCCCATCTCGACCAGGTGGAGCGCGTGCACCGGGAGCGGCACCGCGGCTTCGAAGTCGACGTACTCGAACGTGGGGTTGTCGGTGGCGACGGCGGCGACGTCGTGGTCGTGGAACCACTCGACGCTCTGGCGCGACGGCCCCGCGTTGGTCGACGCGTAGCCCTCGCGGTCGCCGGCGAGGAACAACGACATCGCGCCCGTGCGCAGCAGCACGACGTCGCCCGCCTCGACGGTGACGCTCGCGGCCGCGCACGCGGCGTCGAGCATGTCGCCGGTGAACGGCGTGCCCGCGGGGACCACGTCGACCCCCTGGAGGCGCGCGATGTCGAGCAGCACGCCCCGGGTGACGATCGACGTCACCAACCCGATGCCGCACTTGCCCGCGCCCGCCTCGGTGATCGAGTCGGCAGGGTGGCCGTTCCAGAGCTTCCCGCCGTAGCTGGAGTGCGCCAGCGCGTCCCAGTGGGTGCAGGCCTGGAGCGCGAGGTCCATCTGGTCGTCGGAGAAGCGGGTGCCGTCGGGGTCGCCGATGGTCACCTCGTTGATCTGGAACACCTTGTGGATCGGGTTGTACCGACCCGGGATGAACCCGATCTGCGGACCACGGTCGTCGAGCGGGATCGACAGGTTGAACGTCTTCCCGGCCTGCACGCACGCTGCGCCGCGTTGCACCGCAGCCGCGTCGATCAGGTTGAGCGTCCCCAGCTCGTCCTCGTCACCCCAGCGGCCCCAGTTGCGGACGCGCGCGGCGAGCTGCACGAAGTCGTCGTCGAGCGGCATGTCAGCGATCCAGCGGCAGGCGCAACATGCGGATGGCGTTGCCGCGCGCCAGCTTGTAGACGGTCTCGTCGTCGAGGTGCGCGACCTGCTCCTCGAACAGCTTCAACGTGTGGGGCCACGTCGAGTCGGTGTGCGGGTAGTCGGTCTCGAAGGTCACGTTGTCGGCTCCCACCCGGTGCAGGTTCTCGAGGCCGGTGCGGTCGCGGAAGAAGCAGCCGAAGACGTGCTCGTAGTAGTAGGTCGACGGCGGCTCGGGGACGATGTCCTTCACTCCGGCCCAGGCGCGGTGTTCGAGCCACACGTCGTCGGCGCGCTCGAGCACGTAGGGGATCCACCCGATCTGGCCCTCGCTGTAGGCGAGCTTCAGCGATGGGTGGCGCACGAGCACGCCGGAGAACAGGAAGTCGCTCAACGACGACATCGCGTTGCCGAAGCTGAGCGTCGCCGCCACGGCGGGCGGTGCGTCGGCCGACGTGAACGGCATCTGCGACGACGAGCCGATGTGCATGCAGATCAGCGTCTTGGTCTCTGCGCACGCCTGGAAGAACGGCTCCCAGTAGCCCGAGTGCAGCGTCGGCAAGCCGAGCTTCGCCGGGATCTCGGAGAACGCCACTGCGGTCACGCCGCGCGCCGCGTTGTGCCGGACCTCGGCGGCCGCGAGCTCGACGTCCCAGAGTGGGACGATGCAGAGCGGGATCAGGCGACCGCCGGAGTCGCCGCACCACTCCTCGACCATCCAGTCGTTGTAGGCCCGCACGCACGCCTGCGCGAGGTCCTTGTCCTTCGCCTCCGCGAACGTCTGGCCGCAGAAGCGCGGGAACGTCGGGAAGCACAGAGACGCCTCGACGTGGTCGACGTCCATGTCTTCGAGGCGCGCCGTGGGGTCGTAGCAGCCCGGGCGCATCTCGTCGTAGGTGATGGGCGAGAGCGTCATCTCGTCACGCGGGAACCCGACCGAGGCGACGTGGCGCTTGTGCGGGGCCACCAGCTCCTCGTAGAACCACGTGTCCGACTTGGGCTGGGTGTCGTCCCACTCGATCTCGTAGGTGGTGCCGCCCTTGTACTCCATCTTGCCGATGCCCTTGCGCTCGACGCGGGGCGAGCGCGGGTCGTCGGCCCACTTCTTGGGCAACCACTTCTGGAAGAGGTGGGGCGGTTCCACCACGTGGTCATCGACGCTGACGAAGCGGGGGATGTCGCGAGCCATGGGCAACCTCGTTTCTGGAGTCGGTCTCAGCTCGGGTGGCCGGTGACGGTCTCGTAGAGGATGGCGGCGAGGGTCGCGGCCATCGCCTCCTTGGTGACGCCCCGCCGGCGGAATCCCGAGCGGTAGGTGAGCAGTCGTTCGAGCATCGCCATCGCTGCCGCCGCGGCCGCGTACGAGTTGAGCTCCTTGGAGACCCGACCCGACGACTGCGCGGCTTCGATCTTGTCGGTGAGCTCGGGGATGATGGCCGCGTACCCCCGCCGCCGCACGGCCCAGAAGCGGTCGTCGCCCTCCTCGGCCCGCAGGTCGCGCACACGCAGGATCACGCGGTGCCGGTCCCAGTACTCCATGAAGGCGGTGACGAACTCCTGCGCGAGGCCCACGCCGTCCTCGTCGTTCCACGCCGTCTGGAGGTAGGGGTGCAGCTTCTCGATGTCGTCGGTGGCCTCGTCGGCCAGGACGAGGATCGCCTCCTCGACGTCGGGGAAGTACTGGTAGAAGGTCGCGGGCGACGTGCCCACCTCGCGAGTGATGTCCACCACCCGCACGCCGAGGGCGCCTCGCTCCTCGAGCAGCTTGGCGGTGGCGTCGAGGAGCCGCCGCCTCGTGCGGTGGGCACGCGCACCGATCACCCGTCCGTCGGAGGCGAGTGCGGGCTCGGTCACTGACTCGGTCACTGTGGGCCGACGCTAGCTGAGTTTCCCGGAATCTGACGACCTGTCAGGTCCCGTGGACGGCCTCGGGCTTCGGCGCGTCGGCCACCAGCCGACGCAGGACCGCGCCCACCTCGGCCGGCTCGAGCCGGCGCCCCTCGTCGACGGAGGGACCGCGGTTCCAGCCGTTCATCACGCACACGTCGCCGCCGGCCATCTCGAACGCGCGTCCGGTCACGTCGCAGTCACCACTGCCGAGCCACACCACGAACGGCGACACGTTGGCGGGATCCATGGCGTCAAAGCCCGACTCGGGCTTCGCCATCATCTCCGGCATCGCGTCCTCGGTCATGCGGCTGCGCGCCGACGGAGCGATGGTGTTGGCGAGCACGCCGTACCGGCCCAGCTCGGCCGCCGCGTTGATGGTCAGCGCGGCGATGCCGGCCTTGGCCGCGACGTAGTTCGACTGTGCGATGGAACCTCGCAGTCCCGCGCCCGACGACGTCGTCACGATGCGCGCGACGCGGGGGTGATCGGCCTTCTGCTGGTCACGCCAGTACCCGGCCGCGTGGCGCACCGGGCAGAACACGCCGCGCAGGTGCACGCGGATCACCGCGTCCCACTCCTCCACCGACATGTTCACCAGCATGCGGTCGCGCACGATGCCGGCGTTGCACACCACGGTGTCGAGGCCGCCGAAGGTGTCGATGGCCTGCGCGACCATGCGGCCGGCACCGTCCCAGTCGCTCACGTCGTCACCGTTGACGACGGCCTCACCGCCGGCGGCCACGATCTCGTCGACGACCTCCTGGCCGGGCGACTCGTCGGTGCTGTCACCCGCGAGCGACGCGCCGAGGTCGTTGACGACCACCTTGGCGCCCTCGGCCGCGAAGGCGAGCGAGTGGGCACGGCCGAGGCCGCGCCCTCCCCCGGTCACGATGACCACGCGCCCGTCACAGATCCCCATGGTCGTCCTCCGTCGATCGTGTCAGAGCATGGCCGCGACGGCTTCGGCGTGCTCGTCGCTGTTGCCGAAGTGGGTGTCGAGCACGGTGGCGCGCTTCCAGAAGCGCTGCGCGTCGACCTCCCAGGTGAAGCCGATGCCGCCGTGCACCTGGATGCCCGACTTGCCGTTCGCGATGGCGGCGTCGCCGGCCAGGATCTTGGCCGCGGCGGCGGCGCGGGCGGCGTCGTCGTCACTGCGGCCGTCGAGCGCGACCGCGGCCGCGTACACCGCCGCGCGCGCCACCTCGGCGCGCACGAGCATGTCGGCACACAGGTGCTTGACCGCTTGGAACGATCCGATGACCCGCCCGAACTGCTCGCGCTCCTTCGCGTAGCCGGTGGCGAGCTCGGTGGCGCGCAGCGCGAGCCCGAGCTGGAGCGCGCTGGTGAGCACGATGCCCACGAGCCGGGCGTGCTCGGACGCGGCGGCGTCGGCGATCAGCTCGCCGTCGGGCACGTCGCCCTCGACGATGCCGAGCGGCGTGAGCGCGTCGACCGGACGCCCGACGGCCCGAGTCGAGATCGCGACGAGATCGAGCCGCCGCACCCCATCGGCCG
>DASUAS010000172.1:0-7031 GCA_035763625.1 Acidimicrobiia bacterium | reverse complement strand
GTCGGGTTGCTCGTAGGAGAAGGCCGCGACACGAACCTGGCGCCGGAAGTACTCGCTCGGCCGGGCGTCGAGCGCGGCGACCGGTCCGCCGTTGAGCCGGTTGGTGAACTCCCATCCGCCGTCGAGCATCGGGAGGTACCCGGGGACCCACATCCCGCCGAGCTCGATGACGCCGATGCGCAGGTCGGGGTGCCGCGCCAGGGTGCCGTGCACGATCAGGTCGGTGACCGCCACCGCCGGCGCGGTCGAGAGCATGATCGAGTCGAGCGGCGACACGAAGTGGTCGGGTTCGTCGGTGTACCAGCCATCGGCCGCGGCGCGCTGCTGCTCACCGACGTGGAACACCGGCGTCACCCCGTGCTCCACGAACATCGCCCACACGCGGTCGTGATCGGCGTGCGACAACGGACGGTCGTCGACCGGTGCCGCACCGATCATCGCCATGCGCACGTCGGCCGCACCCAAGGCGGCGAGCTGCGCCTCGAGCCACTCCGGGTCGCGCAGCGTGACGTGCGCGACCGGGTGGAGGCGGCGCTGTCCTCCTGCCCGCACGTCGGCGCACCAGCGGTTCCACGCGCCCATGTTGGCGGTCAGCGCGGGCAACGACTCCGACAGCGTGCGCTCCCACAGCAGACCGAAGTTGGGGAAGAGCACCGCCTCGTCGAGCCCCATCGCGTCGAGCCGCGCCACGCGCGCGCTCGGCTCCCAGTAGTCGGCGGGCAGGGTCTCGTCGTAGGAGTACTCGGGTGGCAGCCCGTCACGCGCGCGCGTCCGGTGCCGCCCGAGCGATCCGGTGTCACCCGGGTGCTGCACGTCGGCGAGCTCGAGCCGACGTCCGCGCCAGCACAGCCACGGGTAGCCGAGCTCGTCGTCGACGATCGCGAGCGCGTCGTCGCGTTGGTCGGGGTCGATGTGGTCGCGCCACATCTCCCGAGCCTCGTAGAGGTGCTGGTCGCAGTCGATCACGCGAGTGCCGTCGCTCATGGTGCCCCCACGCTCGGCAACTGGTGCGCCTCCGAGCGTAGGACGATGGTCGCCATCACGCGGCGCCGGGTCTCGCTCGTGGTCGAGGGAGGCCGACCTGTTCGGCTTCGTCCGCCGTGAGTTCGCTGATGTGCTTCAGGTGCAGCCCGTCGGGGAGGTTCGGGTTGCCGACGAGGGCGTAGGGGCCGTTGGGGATCAGCATCGGATGGTGCACGTTGGCGACCGCCGCCAGGTTGGAGATCTCGTCGCTCCCACCCCACGTCCGCGGCCGCAGATGATGCACCTGCAACCCGTACCGCAGATCGCAGTTCCCGCACCGACAGTGCCCGTCACGCAACAACACCGCCCGGGTCAACTTCGGCGACAGGCCGCCCGTGCGCTTCCCGATCGCGACCGGCGCGCCGGAGCCGTCGACCAGCACCGGTTCGATGCTCGCCGACGCCCGCAGTGCCTCGACCATCGCGTCGGGCAACGGGATCCCCACCACCGTCGCCGGGCCGTGCTCGGGCACCTCCACCGAGAACAACGGCTTCGCCGCCGCCATCGGCGACTCGACCCGCTCCGCCGCGTCGACCGCGTCGCACATCACGCCCAACGCATCCGCGGTACGACGGTCCCACCGCTCCCACGCCTGACCCTTCACCGGACGCATCGCCTCGACCAGCTTCTTGATCGTCGCTTCGAACTTGGCGCCCAACACATCGGGGAGCTGACCGCGCACCTGCAACATCGCACCGTCGTGCTCCCACCACATCCGCACCGACCGCGCCGCATGACGCGCCCGGCCCTCCTCCACGGTCGGCTTCGACTGTGAGCGGGCCATCCGGGCCAGGTCACCCGGCGTCACGTTCGGCGCCCGCGCGGCCCACTCGGCATCGGAGCTCTCGTCGGCCAGCTTCACGACCGCGCCGAGCTGCTCCGCGCTCAGATCGCCGGCATGCGCCGCTGCCGCCACCTCCGGCAACGACTCGAGCGCCCGCGCCGTCTCGACCTTCTCGCGCACCGTGCGCGCTGACTCACCGTCGAGACCACGCGACACGTCGACGCGGCCCCGCTCATCGAGCACCAACAAGACCGCGTGCTCCTCCGACTGCAACCGCCGGATCTCGACCACCACCTCACCGCGGCGTGCCTCCAACCACTCGGTCGAGTGGGCGCGCATCTCGTCGACCAGCACCTCGAACATGCACCGATCACATCACGGGGGTATGACAGTTGTCCGCCCGATCCGGCCCGTTCGGCAGGGTTTCCGCTCACGCCCTACATGTCCAGCGCCGGATAGAAGGTCTCGGGGCCGACGGCCTCGACCTCGGTGAGCATGTCGCGCTCGTACACCGCACCCCACGCCGGATCGACGAGGCTCAGGGCCTCCCGGTGGTAGCTCCAGTTCGTCGGATCGAGCCGGTGGGCCTCCTGGAAGTGCGCGACCGCGTCGCGCGGGAACCCGCTCCGGTGCAGGTGCTGCGCGAGCTCGAAGTGCGCGGCCGCCAACCCGAACTCGAGCGGACGCGGGCGCGACCGCTCGATGACCTCGTCCTCCCCCATCACGTAGTCGCTGTCCGCGCCACGCGCGGCCCAGTCACGCACTGCGGCCGCGTAGCGGTCGGTGTCGCTCATGCTGGCGGTCATCTGCTCGATGATCCGACGCTGCGGCTCCGGTAGCTGCGCGATGAACGCGGTCTGCTCGTCGCCGCCACCGTCACCGCGCGCCTGACGGGGCGCGAACGCCACCTCGGCCGGCCGCACGATCGTGCCGTCCTCGTCGATCCAGATCGCGAACGGGGCGTTGGTCATCCCGAACAAGCCGACCATCACGTGCGCGGGATCCACCAGCGACGGGTGGGTCGGATGCGCGGCTTCGTGGAACGGGCGCGCCGCCTCGACGTCAGTGTCGAGCGCGACGGTGACGATGTCGACGCCGGCCGATGCGACCTCTTCGTGCAGCGCCTGCCACCCGGGCAGGTCGAAGCGGCAGCCTCACCACGATGCCCACGCGATGAGCACGACCTTCCGTCCGCGCAGACTCACCAGATCGAACGCGCCACCGTCGAAGTCGGGGAGGACGAGCTCGGGCATGCGCGCGCGATCGAGCACCTTGCGATCACCCGAACGCGGTCCCAGCGCCCACAGCCCGTGCGTCTCGTCGTGAGCGATCGGCATCCCGAGCCGCTCGGCCACGAGCGCGGCGTCGATGCGACCCTCGTCGTCGCGCTCGAGCGGAGGCAACGGGACGCACACCTCGTCCCGGCACGCGCCCTCGGGCTTGATCGCCCATCCCGTGAGGTCCTCGAACTCGTCGACGGTGAGGTCGAGCCGGTCGGTGGTCACCGCGCGACGCTACTGCTACGGGAGGTGCTCCGCGATGCGTCGGCACCCGTCGTTCATCGAGTCGGGCACCGAGAACTCGCCGAGACCCGACGCGGCGTCGAGGTGGGCCTCGACCTGCGCCGGGATCATGTCGGTGAGCCCGGACGCATACCAGCCCCGCGTCGTCCCGATGAACACCCGCGCGACGTGGCCGGCACCGACGAGAACACGCGCCGCGTCTCGCGACAGCGTCGGCTCGCCAGGTGGAGCACCCCCGGCGCCACGTTCTCGACCGCCCGTGTCGCGCACCTTCCTCGTGTCGGCGTGCCCCACGTCGATGTCGTTGCACACGACCGACGCATCCCGCGCCGCGAACAGCAACGCATCGGCGCGCCCGAGGCCCTGGCCTGCGCCGGTGACCACGGCGACCTCACCGTCGAAGCGGATCGGCTCGACGTCGCTCATGGCGCATTCTCTCCCAAGTGCCGCGCGCGCCGGCACCATGCCAGACTCCTCGCGTGCCCACGCACCCGTCCTCGCCTCCGCCCGGCTTCGCCCGTCCCGGCAACTGCCACCGCATCGCGCTCGCGGTCCACGACTTCCAGGGAGCACTCGAGCAGTGGAAGCGCGTCTTCGGCGCCGGCGTGATGATGGAGGCCATCCACGACGACCTCGACGGCAGCGACATGGGCATCGTGTGGATGGGCGACGTGCCGGTCCTCGCGCTCGCGTCAGCCGACCCCGACGGCCTGGTCGGTCGGTGGCTCGCGAAGCACGGGCCCGGCGTGCAGTCGCTGGCCTGGGAGGTACCTGACATGTGGTCCTCCCAGAACCACCTCCAACAGGCCGGCATCGGCATCACCGGCGTGCACGTGGAGGGGCGCCACTTCTTCATGCATCCCCGCGACACGTTCGGCCTCATGCTCGAGCTCACCGACGACCGCCTCCCCGGCGACCCGCGCAACGGGCTCACCCCCACCGGCGGTGGGGACGGCCTGGTCCAGGTGTCGCGGGTCGTGCACGTGACCGCGGTCGTCGTCGACCTGGAGCGGGTGGCCGCACTGCTGCACCTGGTGTTCGGCACCGAACCGCGCGCAGTGGCCACCGACGGTCCCGAGTCGATCGCCGATTTCGACATCGGTGACCTCACGCTGCGAATCGTCGCGCCCGCCGACCCGACCAGCGAGTGGCACGACGCGGTCGCGAACGGTCTTGGCACCCTTCACTCCGTCACCCTCGCCGTCGACCTCGACGCCGCTCCCGGCGGGCTCGAGGCAGCCGGGATCGCCGTCCTGGGCGACGACCCGGGCGCGCTGGTCCTCGACCCCGCCGACACCTTCGGCATCCGGCTCGAACTGGTTGAAGGCGCAACGGCCTGACGAATCGCGTCGCCTCGGGCCCTGTGCGCGAGAGCACCCCACGCGCTTGCTACCGTGGCCTTGTCAGTCGGAGCGCGCTCTGACGAGTTGTCCAGCCCTGCTTTTCGGACATCGCGCCCTTCATCCGGTCACCGGTCGAAAGCGGTTGCGTTTCATGAGCATGGTGTTGGATCGTCCGGTAGAAGTCACGCCTCGCGCTGACCTGGAGCAGTACGCGCGGACCGACTTCCGCCGCAGCCTGCGCAGCCTGGCCACATCGGTGGTGCCGTTCCTCGCGCTGTGGACGCTGATGTTCCTGGCGTACCCCGAGTCGTACTGGCTGGTGCTGCTCCTCGCGGTGCCGGCAGCCGGGTTCCTGGTGCGCACCTACATCATGTTCCACGACTGCGTGCACGGCTCGCTGCTCGTCAGCAAGCGCGCGAACACGTGGCTCGGCACCGCGCTCGGCCTGCTCGTGTTCACGCCGTTCGCGCGCTGGCGCTACGAGCACCTCATGCACCACGCGACCGCCGGCGACCTCGACCGTCGCTTCATCGGCGACGTGCCCATGCTGACGGTCGCCGAGTACCGGGCCAAGCCGTGGTACTCGCGACTCGGGTACCGCCTGTACCGCAACCCGTTCATCATGTTCGGCCTCGGCTCGATCTACTCGACCGTCATCATGCAGCGGCTCCCGGCGACCGGCTCCCGCAAGCCGATGCACCGCAACGTCTGGATGACAAACCTCGCGGTCGTGGTCATGATCGCCGCGTTCTGCGTGCTGCTCGGATGGCAGACGTTCGTGCTGGTGGAACTGCCGCTGGTGATCCTCGCCGGCGGCTGTGGGATCTGGCTGTTCTACGTGCAGCACCAGTTCGACGACACCTACTGGGAGCGCACCCCGGACTGGGACTACACCGACGCCGCGCTGCGCGGGAGCTCGCACCTCGCGCTGACCAGGGTGTTGCAGTTCTTCTCCGGGAACATCGGCTTCCACCACGTGCACCACCTCAACCCGAAGATCCCGAACTACAACCTGCAGCGCGCGCACGAGGAGCAGCCGATGTTCCGGTCGGTGCCGAGCGTGTCGGTGTTCGACGGCCTGCGCGCCACCCAGCTGAAGCTCTGGGACGAGCACGCCCGGCGGATGGTCACCTGGCAGCAGGCCCGCGCCGCGGTCTGACGCTGCGGGCCGCTACCGGCCCACACGCCACCCCGCCGTGTGGCAGGGTCCGCCCATGCAGACACTCCCCGTCGACGCCGCTGACCTGACCCCGACCTGGCTGTCGGAGGCGCTCGCTCACGAGGTGACCCAGGTCGAGCTGCTCGACCACGCCTTCGCCACCAACCAGCGCGCCCGGATCGGCCTCACCTACACGGCCGACGGCGACGGTCCGGCGACGCTCTTCGTGAAGCTCGCGCCCCTCGACCCCGCGCACCGGCAGATGATCGGCGCCACCGGGATGGGCGAGCGCGAGGTGCAGTTCTACGCCGACGTGTCGCCCACCGTCGAGCTCCTCGTCCCCCGCTGCTGGTACGGGGCCAGCGACGACGACTGCTTCGTCCTCCTCCTCGAGGACCTCGGCGCGCGCGGGTGCCGGTTCGCTTCGAACGGCGAGTGGGGCGTCTCGGCCGACGCCGCCGCGGTCGCACTCGAGCAACTGGCGCGGTTCCACGCCCGATTCGAGGACCCGGCGGAGCGCGATCGGGTGGCGCCGTGGCTGCGGGCGCCGAGCCGGCGCATGAGCGAGGCGACCGCGGGGCTCATGCGCATGGTGCTGGACGCGCAAGCCGGAACGTTGTCGCAGGACTACGCGGCGATCGGCGAGCTCTACGTCGTGCACCATGCGTGGTTCGACGAGATCTGGCACGCGGGCCCGGCGACGTACGTGCACGGCGACACGCACATCGGCAACGTGTACCTCGACGACGGCCGGGTCGGCTTCCTCGACTGGGGGCTGTCACGGGTGAGCACCCACCTGCGCGACGTCAGCTACTTCCTCACGATGTCGGTCGACATCGAGGAGCGCCGGCGTCACCAGCGCGACCTGCTCCAGGGCTACCTCGACGCGTTGCGCGCCGCGGGTGGCGCCGACATCGGCTTCGACGACGCGTGGGCCGCGCATCGGCTGCAGGCCTCCTACACCGTCGTCGCCACCTTCCTCGCCTACATGCCGTCGTACGCGAGCGGCGACGGCGTCGGACTGGGCAACGCGCTCCTGGCCCGGGCCGACGCCGCGCTCCACGACCTCGAGGTCGTCGACGCGGTGCACGCCGCGCTGGCGACCTGACGCGCAGCATCCGTCCGACGACCTGATGACGCGCCTGCTCAACGCCGAGTTCGAGGACGAGCTCGGCGAGATCATCGACTCGGCCAACCGC
>DASUAS010000171.1:0-29214 GCA_035763625.1 Acidimicrobiia bacterium | reverse complement strand
GACCGGTCCGAGCCCAGCCTGGGCCCAGAGCCGCGTGCTCGCGGCCGCTGCGCCGCTCACGCCGAGGTCGGGCCGCCGGTTCGAGAACAACGTGTGGCCGGATCCCCACATCGCGCCCGAGATCGTGACCGGCGTGGGGCGCAGGTCGCGGGCGCGCTCGGTCGATGTCACCACCACCGCGACCGCGGCATCGGTCTCGAGGCAGCAGTCGAACAGGCGCAACGGTTCGACGATCCAGCGCGACGCGAGATAGTCGGTCATCGTGAGCGGCTCGCGCATCAGCGCGCGCTCGTTGCGTTGTGCATACCACCGTTGCGCAATCGCGACCGCGCCGAAGTCCTCCGCGGTCGCGCCGTGGTTCTCCATGTACTCGCGGGCCACCATCGCGAACTGCTGCGGTGGCGTGGCGTACCCGTAGGGCACCTGGTACTGGAACTCGAGCTGGTCCGGTGGCGGTCGGTCGGTCCCTCCCATGCGGAATTCAGAGCGCGCGTTCACCGCTCGCCAGCACACGACGCAGTCGGCGTGACCGGCGACGACCGCGTTGGCGGCCGCACCGACGATCGCGTGTGAGGTGCTCCCGCCGCCGAACTGGTCGAGGAAGAAGTGGAGATCCTGCTGGCCGATCGCCTCGGCCACGATCGACACCGGCGCGCTGTCTCCCACCCGGTGTGACGCCAGCCCGTCGACGTCGGCGAGCGTGAGGCCCGCGTCGTCGAGCGCCGAGGTGATGGCACGCAAGGCGAGGGTGAGCGTGCTCACGCCCGAGTTCTTGGTGTAGGGCGTCGCGCCCACGCCGACGATGGCGGCGCGGTCGCGGAACGGATGCGAGCTCATCCGGGCTCATCCACCGCGACGTCGGCGCGCGCCTCGTCGAAACGGGCCAATGCGCTGATCGCGGTCGCCGCCTCGTCGAGGGTGCGGAACGTGACCAGGCCCAGCTCGCTCGTGGCCGCGAGCAGCGCGTCGACATCGGCCCCGGGAGCGGCGTCGAGGTTCCGCAGCACCACCGCCAACCGGGTGGAGCCGAACGGCGCCGCCGCCACGTCGGCGAGCTGGTCGACCAGCGGGTCGATGCCGCCGGTGCCGTAGCTGTAGTACGCCGACGTGTTCACGTGCACGAGCGCGTTGGCATAGGTCTGCGTGTCGAGCACCAGCTCGAGGACCTTCCGCAGCGCGTCGACCTCGGCCGCCGGCCCGAACGGGATCTCCAACGGGTTCGCGAGCGACGTGCCCGCGCCGAGCCCGATCGATCGCAGCGCGGCCCGGACCGGCTCCCGCGTCGGTGTCAGCGTGAGACCGGCCCGTTCGCACGCGTCGGTCGCGAGCACCGACGCGCCGCCGCCGACGCCGACCACCAGCACCTCGCCGACGGTCGCGCTCGGTGCGGGCTCCAGCGTCGCCCAGCGCTGAAGATGCGCGAGCGCTCCCAGCAGCTGCTCGAGCGTGTCGACCAGGGTGACTCCAGTGGACGACGCGAGCGCGCGCCACACGCGCGGCTCGCCCGCCAGCGCGCCGGTGTGCGACGCAACCGCGCGCGCTCCCGCATCGCTGCGTCCGCCCACGAGCATCACGACGGGCGTGCGGCCGCGGGCGCGCTGGAGCACGTCGACGAGCCGACCGGCATGCTGCGCACCCTCGAGGTACAGGCCGATCACCGCGGTGTCCGGATCGTCGAGCAGCCACTCGACCACCTCGGCCGGTGTGACGTCGACCGCGTTCCCGACGCTCAGCACCTTGGCGTACCGCACGCCCCGCCGCGTGCCTCCCATCACGAGGTCGCCGGCCAGTCCACCGCTCTGCGAGACGACGCTCACCGAACCGGGGACGTGCGACGAGTTCAGCTGGAAGGTCTGACGCCCGGTCGAGCTGTACACGCCGATGCAGTTCGGACCGAGCACCCGCGCCTTCACCTCGCGCGCCGCATCGACCAGCCCCCGGCTCAGCGCCGCGCCGTCGTCGCCGACTTCGTCGAAGCCACCGCTCACCACGTGCACGAACGGCACCCGTCCCGCGGTCGCGCGGATGACGTCGGCGCAGCGCGCTGCGGGGACGGCGACCAGGAGGTAGTCGAGCGGCGAATCCATGGCGCCGACGTCGGCCCGCGCCGGAACGCCGTCGACCTCCGTCGCTTCGGGGTGGAGCGCATACAGCCCCCGGTCCCATCCCGCGGCGCGGTACGCCGCGAGCGCGCGGTTGCCGAAGGTGCTGCGCGTCGTCGACGCGCCGGCCACTGCGATCGCGCGGGGCGCGAAGAGCCGGGTGAAGTCGGTGACGGGTGGCGGGTCGGCCGCCGGGACTGGCGTCCGGAGCACGAGACGGGCATCGAGCGCGACCGCGCCCCGCTCGCCCACCAGCACCGGGTTGCACTCGAGCTCGTCGAGCTCGTCACCCAGACGAGCGGCGAGCCCGTCGCGGCCACCGAGGGCGAGGAGCACGCGCACCACTGCGTCGCGATCGAGCACGGGGCCACCGCGGAAGCCGGCCCGCGCCGGCGCGCCGGGGAGCTCGTCCACCAGCGCGAGCGCGTCGCGATCGGACAACGGGAACATGCGCAACGCGGCCAGGTCGAGGACCTCCGTGAGCACACCGCCGAGCCCGAGCGCGACCACGAGGCCGAACGGCGGGCGCCGCACCACGCCCGCCACCAGCTCCATGCCCCGCCCGATGTCGTGCTGCTCTTCGACGAGGTAGCCGGTGCGCGTGATGTTTCGGACGTTCGCGAGGCGCGCGTCGAGCTGCGCGATCGCGGCCGGCAACCCGGCGTGGCTGAGCCCGGTCACGACGGCACCCAGCTCGCTCTTGTGCAGGATGCCGGGTCCGAACCCCTTGAGCACGAGAGGCGCGTCGAGTGAGCCGGCCGCCGCGACCACGTCGGCGGTGGTCGCGCCCACCGCTCGGCGCGGCACCACCACCCCGAGCTGGTGCAGCGCCGCCTTCACGTCGGGTTCCGGCACGACGGCGCGGCCGTCCGGGAGCGACCACGCCCGCTCCCGTGCGATCGCGCTACACACCGAACACGCGCGCCGCGTTCCCGGCGAGCACCTTGGCCGCCGCCTCGCCGGAGAGGTTGGCCGTGAGGGTCGCGATGTGCTCGCGCGAGCGAGGCCAGAGCGTCACGCTGTGCGGATAGTCGGTGGAGTACATGCAGCCGTCGACCATCCACGGGTACCGGGTCATGAGGTCGAACCCCACGTGATCGTCGAGCACGGTGACGAACAGGTTGCGGCCGAAGCAGTCCTCGGCGCGCTGCGTGGTGGCGGCGCTGGCGTCGGCGAGCCCGCTGCGCACGTCGAGGTTCTGGTCCATGGTCTGCGCCCAGAACGGGAGCCACCCGCAGTTCACCTCGGCGGCGACGATGCGCAGGCCGGGATGACGGTCGAACACGCCGCCCATGACCATGTAGGTGAACGGGCGCACCGCGGCGAAGAAGCGGTAGACCGTCCCCGCGGTCGTGATCTTCTGCTCGAGGAGCTCGTCGTAGTCGGCCTCCGACGGACGGCCGCCGAACGTGCGATGGAAGCAGAGCGGCATCCCGACCTCGGCCACGTGCGCGTACAGCGGGTCGTAGAACGGATCGTGATACGGGCGCACGGGGAACCCGGGGATGAACCCACCCCGGGCGCCCTTCGCCCGGCAGCGGTCGAGCTCGGCGATGCAGACGTCGATGCCGTCGTCCACCGGGAGCATCGGCAGACCCACGATGTGGTCGCGCGCCGCGCCCTGGAACTCGTCGAGGACCCAGTCGTTGTACGAACGGATGCACGCGAGCGCGAGCTCACGGTCGGGTTCGACGTACACGAAGATCGCGTTGTTGGGATACACGACCGAGACGTCGACCCCGTCGCGCGCCATGTCGGCGACATGTTCCGCGCCGTCGTAGTTGCCGGGCAGGATGTCGTCGAAGCGCAATCCCGACATCCGCTTGTCGGCCTGCTGGCGGCCGGCGGTGGCCTCGACCCCGAAGCTGCGCTTCGGCGGGCCACCGTCGAAGCTCCAGCCGTCGCCACCATCGGGCGCGCGCATCATCCGCGGTGCACGGTCGCGCAACGTGGCCGGAACTCCGTCGAAGACGTGCGGTGGCTCGTTGACGTGGCAGTCGGCCGAGATGATGCGTGGCGGCGGAGCCATGGACGGCAACCTACGTTTCTCATACGATCGTTTCAAGTGTGGTGGGTGGTTCGGGAGGGGGGACATGCGGGTGCAGGCGGTCGTGATCCCCGGTTCGGGCATCAGTCCGGCCCTGGAGGACGTCGAGCTCGACCCACCGGGACCCGGTGAGGTGCTCGTCCGGGTGGCGGCGTCGGGGATCTGCGGTTCGGACCTCCACGTGGTGCACGGGCGCTCCGTCATCGACGCCTTCCCGATGGTGCTCGGCCACGAAGGGGCGGGGATCGTGGAAGCCGTCGGCGACGCGGTGACCTCGGTCGCCCCCGGCGACCACGTGGTGCTCGCGCTCTATGGACCGTGCGGCAGCTGCGACTCGTGCCGCACGGGACGCTTCGTGCTCTGCGACGGCCGCCCGCGGATCGCCGCCATCAGCGGCACCATGGCCGATGGCTCCACCCGCATGCGGCGCGTCGAGGGCGAGACCCTCTTCCCCATGGTCGGCGTCGGCAGCCTCGCCGAGCGCGCGGTGTTGCGCGCCGAGCAGGTCGTGGCCATCGACCGGTCCATCCCGCTCGACGTGATCTGCCTCGCCGGGTGCGGCGTCACCACGGGCCTCGGGGCGGTCTTCAACGTCGCCGAGGTGCGGCCCGGCGAATCGGTGGCGGTCGTGGGCTGCGGTGGCGTGGGACTCAACGTGGTGCAGGGCGCGCGCATCGCCGGTGCCACCACCATCGTGGCCGTCGACCCCAACCCCGTGAAGTTGGAGCTCGCGACTCGGTTGGGCGCGACGCACGCGGTCGATCCCAGCGGTGCCGGCGTCGTGGAGTCGGTGCAGCGCATCGTGCCGCGCGGTGTCGACGTCGCGTTCGAGGTGGTCGGTGTCCCGGAGTTGGTGGCCGACGCGTTCCTCGCGACGCGCGCGGGCGGACGGTGCGTGATGGTCGGCTCGCCCCCTGCGGGTCAGCCGATACCGCTCGACGGTCGCGCGCTCTTCGGCGAGCGGAGACTGATCGGCACCACCGGCGGCAGCAACGTGCCCGCGCGGGACATCCCCCGCATCGCGCGCCTCTACACGGAGGGTCAGCTCGATCTCGACACGCTCGTGTCGGCGCGCCGGCCGCTGGCGGACTTCGCGTCGTCGATCGCGGAGACCGAACGCGGTGAGGTGGCGCGCAGCGTCGTCGTGATGGGTTGACGCGGCTGCCGTCGGAGCAAGGTCAGCGGATCGCGAGCTTCAGCAGCTTGGCCGCGTTGCCCCCGGCGATTCGGCGCGCCTCGTCGTCGGGGACGTCGGCGAGGCTCTCGCGCAGCCACGCGCGCGAGTTCGGCCACGTGGTGTCGGAGTGCGGGTAGTCCACCTCACAGAGGATCTTGTCCACGCCGATGTGGTGGCGCAGCTCGATGCCCGCCTGCTCCTGGATGAAGCACGCCCACATGTTGTCGCGGAAGCATTCACGTGGCGTCTTCTCCGTGTTGATCTTCGAGTGGTGACGTTGCTTGGTCCACGTCGCCTCGAGGCGCTCCAACATCCATGGGATCCACCCGATGCCGCACTCTGCGAGCACGACCTTCAGTCGGGGATGGCGGTTGAAGATCGGCGAGAACACCAGATCCGACATCGCCGTCATCGACAGGAGGTTGAGCAGCGAGATCACGACGGGGATCGGGGCGTCCTCGTGCGGGACGATCGGCCGCGACGACGATCCGATGTGGAGGCACATCGGCGTGTCCGTGTCCTCGAGGGCGGCGAGCATCGGGCTCCATGCCTCCGACCAGAACGACGGCAGTCCGAGTGCCGCCGGGTTCTCGCTGAACGTCACCGCCTTCGATCCCTTCTCGACGACACGACGGATCTCGGTCGCGCACAGTTGCGGATCCCACATCGGCAGGATCGACAGGGGCACGAGTCGACTGGTGTCGACCGCCGACCACTCGTCGAGCACGAAGTCGTTCCACGCCTGCACGCAGCGCAGCGCGAGCTCCTTGTCGTCGGCTTCCACGAAGGTCTGGCCGGCGAAGCGGGGGAACTGGGGGAACGAGATCGACGCGTGCACGCCGTCCTCGTCCATGTCGGCGAGGCGGGCGACGGGGTCGTAGCAGCCGGGGCGCATGTCCTCGAACGCCTTCGGCGTGAGCTTGAACTCCTCGGGGTCGTCACCGGCCACCGCGTCGAGGCCGAGCGGCTGGTAGCGACGACCCTCGTAGGTCCAGATCCGGATCCCGTCGTCGTCGATCACCGTGCGTGGACCGGCGTCGCGGTACTGCGCCGGCAGTCGGTCGGTCCACACGTCGGCGTGCTCGATCACGTGGTCGTCGAACGAGATGATGGGTGCGTCGTCGGGCAGCATGATGCGTCCTTCGGGATCAGCCCGCCTCGGGCGGAGAGTCGGGACGGGCCCGTCGTGTCGAACGGGCGATGACGTCGTGGGGCAGGTCGACACGGAGGCGCAGGAGCGACAGGCCGTGCGTCTTTCCCTGCGTGTCGCTGCGGAGGCTCATCGAGCCGCCGCCCAGGGCGCCGTGCATCACGAACTTGATGGCCAGCACGTTGGGCACGAGGTACCGCTCGACCGGGCCGACGACCAGGGCACCGAAGTGCGCGGCGACGCGACCAGGCGTGACCTGCTCGACCAGGAGGTCGTAGGTCTCCCGGTCGTCGGCGAAGAGCGTGAGGTCGCTGACGTCACCCTTGTCGCCCGAGCGGACGCCGCACACGTCGCGGAGCATGACGTCGGCCACCGTCACACCTCCTCCACGATCACGCGCCTGGTCGACTCGACGATCTCGCGGTCGACGAGGAAGGGCTCGAGCCGCAACATCGGCACCGGTCCGCCGCGCTCGCGCACGCGCCGGCCGATGCCCTGGAGACCGGGCGGGCTGAACAGGCCGATGCGGCCGACGAGCCGCTGCACCGCGACCGCATCGGCCATCGTGTCGGTGCGCCACGCGAGTCGGCCGGTGACCTCCGGTGGGTCGACGGTGCGCCCGTCGCTCGGCACGGTCGGACCGCCGAAGCCGCTGACACCGAAGTACTCCTCGCACCACTCGGCGACGCCGACACCCGCGTCGAGCGCCGTCGCGCGCAGCGACCGGAGCACGTGGCGGCACTTCGCCTCCGCGTCGGGCCAGGCGAACGTGAGGGTGACCTCCGCGGTGTATCCGCCGACCGAGTAGCGCAAGCCCTTGAGCGTGTCGGTGCGCGGCGCGCCCCGCACCCCGGTGACGAGCACGCGGTCGTTGCTCTGGTCGACGAGCTCGGCGGATGCGAGGTCGACCACCACGTCGGGCGTGAGGTACGTCGTGGGATCGTGCACCTCGTAGAGCAACTGCTCACGCACGGTGTCGAACGACACGCGCCCGCTCGTGCCCTCCGGCTTGGTGATCACCGCGTCGCCGTTCGGCTCCACCTCGGCGATCGGCGGCCCGGGGCGACGGAAGTCGACCGTGTTCCACCAGTCACCCGAGTAGGTGCCGCCGGTGCACTGCCCCGAGCACTCCAGCAGATGCCCGACGGTGCTGCCGGCGGCCAGGCGACCCCAGTCGTCCCACGCCCAGCGGTATTCGTGCACGAGCGGCGCGAGGAACAGCGCGGCGTCGGCGACGCGACCCGCGATCACGACGTCGGCGTCCCGGTCGAGCGCCTCGACGATGCCGGCCGCACCCGCGTACGCGAGGGTGGCGAGCACGGGAGCGTCGTCCGCGAACGGGTCGGGCGGCGGGTCGTGGACGACCGCGGCGATCTTCACGCCGCGGAAGCCCTGCTCTCGTGCCCGAGCGACCGCGCGCTGATGCGCGGCGACCGGGTTGACGCCACCTGCATTGGTGACCCAGCGCGTGCCAGCCGCAACGGCAGCGGGCAGCGCCACATCGAGCCGGGCGAGGAGGTCGGGTGCCCAGCCCGCGGTCTCGTCGCCGCGCTGGTCGAGGACGAGCATGCCGCACGTGGTTTCGGCGAGCGAGTCGCACACCACGTAGTCGACCCCCGCGTCGAACGCGGCCCGGAAGAGGTCGATGCTCTCGCCGTACACCCCCTGACCAGCTCCGATCCTGATCACCAGCAGCTTCCCTCGGCGTGCGGTGTCCTGTATCCTGGGACACCTGATTTACATTCCGGGACGAACCATCGCATGATCGAGGCTGGAGAGCAACCCGGCCGTGCGGCTCCCAGAGGCACGCCCATGAGCAGCGCGGTGAAGGTGCTGCACATCTGCGAGGAGCTGGCCCAACGCCAGCCGGTCGGTGTCCGCGAGCTCGCCCGCGTGGTCGGCGAGCCGCGCTCGAGCGTGCAGCGAGCCCTCGACACGCTGGAGGCGGCGGGCTGGGCGGTGCGCACCGAAGCCGGGGAGTGGTGCCTCTCCACCCGGCCGGTCGCGCTGGCGGCGCGCGCCGGTGCGTCGGGTGCGCTGGTCGAGCTGTCGGAACTGACACTCGGCCGGCTGCAGGCGGCAACCGACGAATCCGTGAGGCTCTGGGCACGCGACGGACGGTGCGTCACGATCGTGCGCAGCCTCGAGAGCACCCAGGCGGTGCGCTACGTGGGTCCGCCACCTGGTACGACGCTCCCGCTGCACGCCTCGGCCGCAGGGAAGGCGGTGCTCGCGGCGCTCCCCGACGACGAGGTCGACGCGCTCCTCGTCGATCCCCTCGACGCCCTGACACCGCAGACGATCGTCGACACCGACGAGCTCCGTCGCCACCTCGAGGAGATCCGCGCGCTCGGGTACGCGACGACGCAGCACGAGGTGCGCAAGGACGTCGGTGGCGTCGCGGCCGCGGTGCTCGACAGCGCCGCGATGCCGATCGGCGCGCTGTCCGTGACGCTGCCCATGCACCGGCTCACCGCCGAGATCGTCGAGCGGTACGGCACCTTGGTCGTCGGCGAAGCGCAGCAGTTGACGGCGACGCTCGGGGGGCGCCACCGACCCCCGTCCGCGATCTGATTCGCATCGCGCGCGTCTCAGCGTTCAGATCGGGATGCGATGGCGGACGTACACGATGCCGTTGTCGAAGCGGCGCGCGTCGAGCAGCTCGAGGTCGACGCGCAGGTCGGTGGGGAGCGACGGCTTGCCGCGACCCAGGATGACGGGAGAGATGAAGAGGTGGCACTCGTCGATCAGGCGGGCGCGGAACGCCTGCGTTGCAAGGTCCGCGCCCGCGATGGTCAGGTCACGGGTGGCCGCGTCCTTCATCCGGCGGACCGTGTCGGGATCGAAGTGTCGTTCGAGCCGACTCTTGGCGGTCGACACTGCAGCCAGGGTCGTGGAGTAGACGATCTTCTCCGCCGCCTGCCAGACGTCTGCGAAGTCAGCCCTGAGCTCCGAGTGGCTGGCCAGCGTCGGATCGGTCTCCCAGACGGCCATGGTCTCGTAGATGCGCCGCCCGTAGAGGTAGGTGCCGACCGGGCGTACGAGGTCGGTGATGAACGCGAACTGCTCGTCGTTCGGCTCGGTCCAGTCGAAGGAGCCCTGATCGTCCTCGATGAACCCGTCGAGCGACACGTTCGACACGTAGATCAGCTTGGCCATGCACCGCTCCTCAGCTGTCTTCGGCCGGCTTCATGGGAGAAGACGAGCACCCACGAATAGCTGAGCGCCACGCCGATCAGCAAGACGACAACGATGCCCGCTCCGACGCGGTCCAGCCCAGCGTTCATGCGTGCATGCGGACGACACTTGCCCGGCCGCTCAAGCGGCGGCCGCGGTCTCGCCGAAGAAGCCGATCGCCGTCTGGATCCGACCGTCAGGCGCGAAGGTGACGACGTCGATCCCGGCGACGGCGACCGCGCCATCGGGGCCCGTGACGCTCCAGCCGAACCGGGCGTGGGTGTGGTGAGCATCGACGACGGTCGTGCGCGTCAGCGAATGACCGGGCATCTGGTCCCGGAGCGCGCCGATGGCGGCGGCGATCTGATCGGGCCCGTCTGCCTCGATCAGTGGGTCGATCAGACGGCCGTCGTCGACCCACACCGCGTGCGCTTGCTCCGAGCGGACGGCGTCGTCGGCCTCGTTGAACATCACGACATAGCGGTCGATGGTGCCTTCCATCGTGGGGTGGGTGATGGTGGTGGGTTCGGTGTTGTCGTTTGTCTGCATGAACCGCATGGTGGACCCCCCATCGATGCTCGGCGATTCCCTGTGAGGTAATGGTCCTGTGACGCTCGTCCGCGTACCGTCGAAGCCGTGACGACCATCGCGGCGGCATCGCCTCGCCTCGGCGAGCTCCTGAAGACGTGGCGTTCGAAGCGCCGCTTGAGCCAACTCGACCTCGCGAGCCGGGCCGGCGTGTCGTCGCGGCATCTCTCGTTCGTCGAGACCGGCCGCTCGAAGCCGAGCCGCGAGATGATCCTGCACCTCGCCGAGCACCTCGATGTCCCCTTGCGCGACCGCAACGTGATGCTGACCGCGGCCGGCTTCGCGCCCGTCTACCAGGAGTCCGCGCTCGACGCCCCCGAGCTGGCCAGCGTCCGTCAGGCGATCGAGGTCATCCTCGCCAACCACGAGCCGTGCCCCGCCTTCGTCATCGATGGTGCGTGGAACCTGCTCGAGGCCAACTCCGGCGTCGGTGCTTTCCTGGATCTGATCTCACCCGAGCTTCTCGACCCGCCCATGAACGTGGTGAGAGCCAGCCTGCATCCGCGCGGGCTTTCGCGGTTCATCGTGAACTTCGACGAGTACGCCGCACACGTGATCGAGAGGCTCAATCGCCAGCTCGCGGCGACGTCGGATCCTGGCCTCGCAGCCCTCCTCGACGAAGTCTCGGACTATCCGGAGGTTGCGCGAGCGATCGGTGACGGTGCGGTGCTCCCGCCGCCGGCTGCGGTGCTCCCGATGCACTTCAGGCTCGATGACAGCAGCGAGCTGCGCTTCTTCTCCACGATGACGGTCTTCGGCTCGCCGCTCGACGTGACGATCGCGGAGCTGGCGATCGAGAGCTTCTTCCCCGCCGACGAGCCGACCGCGGCGCTCTTTCGCTGAAGCACGAAGCGCGCGCAGGCGTGGACCTCACCGCGCATCCTCCGGATTGCACACACAGGTCGTCGTCCATGACTTCTCTCGCTTCTTCGATCGACAGGTTCATGATCGTGCGCCGTGCTCGGCGTCGAGCGCGTTGAGCATGGTTCGCGTCCACGCCTCGGTGAGTGCGCGACCGGCGGCTGACGCCACGCTCCACCCGGTGATCTGTCCGGACCTCGATCCGGCCGGCCGAGGCGGCTGGTCGACCGCGCGGTCAGCCGGTGAAGGCGGCTGCGGCGGTGATCGGCACTGCCGCAGGGGTCACGGCGCGAGGTTCGTCGGAGTGGGGCACCCTGTGTGGATGATCTACGGGACCCATCTCATCGTGTTCAGCAGCGATCCCGACGCCGATCGCGCCTTCCTCGCCGACATCCTCGGGTTCGAGCACGTCGACGCGGGAGGCGGATGGCTCATCTTCGGTCTACCGCCCGCAGAAGCAGCGGTGCATCCCGCCGACGCGCCCGGGACGGAGTTGTACTTCATGTGCGACGACCTCACCGCGGAGATGCGGACGCTCGAAGAGAAGGGCGTTGCATGCTCGGCAGTCGAGGAAGCTCGTTGGGGATCGGTCACGAAGATCCGACTCCCTGGCGGTGGCGGGGTCGGTCTCTACGCACCCAGGCACCCGGCGATGGTCGAACCGCGCTAGCGCTCCGGCTTCTGCAGCTCGATGAGGAACCGCGTCGAGTGTGAGACGAACTGACCTTCAGACACGATGTGATCGTGCAGCGCGCGGAGGCGATCCCGGTACGCGGCGACGCTGAACGCGGGCACGGTCCACGGAACCTTGCGGAGGAAGTAGACGACCGCACCGATGTCGCCGAACGCGACGCGTAGAGATGCTTGCTGTATGTCGACGAGGTGGAGGCCGGCCGCCGATGCCTCCGACACCGCCCGCGCGCCGCTTCGCGCAGTGGACACCGCTTGCGGCCCCATGACGAAGTTCGTCAGCTCGCGGTTCGAGCCCGGACCGACGTGCTGCGCGAAGTACGTGCCTCCGGACGCGAGGACACGCCCGATCTCGTCCCACCGCACGACGACCGGGTGGCGCGCGGTCACGAGATCGAACGACGCGCTCGCGAAGGGAAGATCGGCGTCGTTCGCGACTTCGAACACGCCGCCGTCGAGCGGAGCAAGGTTGCGCCGTGCGATCGCGACGTTGGGGGGCCACGCGTCCGTCGCCGAGATCGTCATCGGCCGACGTCGGGCGCGTCCCAGTGCTTCGCAGAGCACCTCGGCACCGCCAGTCTGCACATCGAGGAGCGACGACGAATCCTCGATTCGAGTCACGAGCGATCGCGCGTAGCCCCACGGCGGTCGCGCTTCGGTCGCCCGCCCCTCCAGCCACGTGAAGTCCCAGCCGTCGATCGGGGCCGTCTCGGCCTCACCGACGAGCTCCTCGAAGCTGCGCCCCGAACTCACACCGCACAGCGTTCCACGGGAGCGGCCGAGGCGTTCGCAGCGCCGCACCGACCGCCCGCGACCGCCGTCCGGCTCACCCGCGGAGCACGTGGGTGAGCGCGAACGGTACGGGCGCGAGCGGCGGAGACGACGCCGTGGGTCAGGAGCTGAAGTGTGCGCCGGCGACGCCGCACCCGACTCCCTGCACCCAGACGTTCTGCATCCCGGCGATGTCCGGCGCGAGGTCGCGCGTCGACACGAACATGTTCGCCGTGAACGACTCGTGCGTGCCGTCACCGGCCCGGTAGAAGTCGGCGTGAAGGGCAACCGTGTCCGCGCCGGTCGTCGCGGTCTTCAACGCCTCAGCTGGTGAGCTGGTGCACTTGAAGACGGTGCTCGCGAGGGCGCTGTCGGTGTCCCAGCGCACACCTTGGCCCGCTTGACATCCGGTGAGTGGGCCCTGCCCGACTGCTTCGGTGCAGCGGAAGCCACCTCCGGGGTGCCCGAGTCCTGTCGATGCGTCGAACGCACCGCCACCGGTGAGCGACACCGCGCCGGCAGTACCGCCTCGGATGTCACCGGCATTGAACCCGAAGCCGGTGTTGTCCTTCGCGAACGCGGCTGTCGCGCCGAGCACGCCTGCGAATGCGGCCACGGTGAGAACCGCGAGGCAGACGCGCGCGACTACAGACATGCGTTGCATGTGCAACTCCTTGTGTTGGGGGGAAGAGGGCCGACGCGATGCGACGGCCGAGCGGTACTACGTAGCGACCCGAGAAATGGTTCTCACGAAGAGGGGCCGCCGTCGACGAGCGCGGCCCGGAGCCGCTGGAGCGCGAGACGGATCCGCGTCTTGACGGTGCCGAGCGGTACCGCTTCCACCTCCGCGATCTGGCGACTCGTGCATCCCCAGACCCTGGCCAGGACGACGGCGCGCCGCTGCTCCTCGGGAAGTGTCATCAGCGCAGCCCGCATCCGAACGAGATCTTCGGAGAGGACCACGAGGTCATCCGGTGGGCGCTCAGCGGCGGGCAGTGGCATCTCGGCCGGGTCTCGAGGCGCGATCGTCACCGCGCGCCGGCGACGGACGGTGTCGATGGCGAGATTGCGAGTGATGGTGAGCAACCAGCTCGCGACGGTGCCGCGCAGCGCGTCGAAGTCGTCCGCCGCGCGCCAGGCCCGCAGCAGTGCCTCCTGCGCGACGTCCTCCGCCACGCGGCGGTCCCCGACCACCGCGACGGCGAGGCCGTACACCCGACCTTGGAAGCGCCGGACGAACTCGGCGGCCGCGTCCGGCTCGGACGCACCGAAGCCCGCCAGCACCGCGGCATCGGACGCGCGTGTCGACGTGTCCACCGGTCTGGCTGTGGCCAGGCTGCCGAGGCGAGGAGCGAGGGTCGGCATCGCGCCACCTTTGCGTATAGGAGTGTATCGTTACTGGTGTAACATAATAGGACCGAATACGATACGCAAGGGCAAGTAACGAAACTGCCGCCCAAGGAAGGTGCCCATGCCGGTGGAGGACGACGGCTCCGAGGAGAGCGGGACGGCAGCAGGCGGGCCGGAGCATCCTCGGCGTCCGGGCCGGCCTCGCGATGCACGCCGGGACGAGGCGATCCTGAACGCCACCCTCGCATTGCTGCAGGAACGGGGGTACCAGGGCCTCACCATCGACGGTGTCGCGGCGAGCGCGGGAGTCGGGCGGCCGACGATCTATCGCCGCTGGTCATCGAAACCGTCGCTGGTCGTCGCCGCGCTCGTGCAATCGACACGGCTCGCGCTTCCAGAGCTCGACGGCTCCTCGTTGCGCGACGACCTCGTCACGGTTCAGCGTCACCAGGTCGAGTTGATGAGCTCCGCCGAGAGTCGGCGCATCACCGCGGGCCTGGTCGCCGACCTTGCCAACGACCCTGAGCTCGCGCAGACCTACGGCAGTGACTACCTGGCTCCGCGCCGCGAAACGGTGTGGGAGGTCCTCCGGCGAGGTGTGGAACGCGGCGAACTGCGACCCGACACCAACCTCGCCTTCGTGTACGACCTGCTCGTCGGTCCGCTGTTCATGCGGGCGGTCGTCTGGGGCCAACCTCTCGACGACGATGCCGCCGAAGCGACCGCCGACGTCGTCCTCGCTGCGTTCGGCACCGACGGCCGAGCCGACCCTTGAGCGCACTCGGTGGCGTGCATCACCTCGGCCTGACGGTGTCCGACGTCGAGCGCAGGGCGCGCCGGTACCACGACGTGCTGGGATTTCACGAGGTCGGCCGAGTCGGGGACGCCCGGGACGAACGCCGGAAGATCTTTCTCCGCCACGACGACATGTCCGTTCGCGTGGGTCTCGTCGAACATCGAGGCACGACCAGAACTCGCTTCGACGAGATCACACCGGGTCTCGATCATCTGTCGTTCGCGGTTCCAGACCGTCCAGAGCTCGATCGGTGGTGCAAGCGCCTCGCCGATCACGGGATCGATCACTCACCGGTCGCCGCGGCACGCAGCATCCCGAATGCGCTCGTCGTCGTGTTCCGAGACCCTGACGACATCCAGCTCGAGCTGTTCCTCGAAGAGTGAGCCGCTCGGTTCACGACATACGGAGGCGGTCGGACCGGTACGCGGACAGCACCGCGTCGCTCGTGCTCTGGGCCGACCCGGTTGCATCGACGAGGTGTCGCTCCGGCAGAGCAACCGCGGCGAACTTGGCGTGCACCGCCGCGAACGGCGCGTGCTCGAGCGGCCATCGCCCTTCGCCGCGGCTGCCGGCTCGTGCCCAACAGGTCTCGAAGTCGGCCGTCAGCACCACGTAGTGGCACGCCAGATCTCGCGCGGTGCACGCGGCGGCGAGTCCGGCGACGCCGTCGGGGAAGAGGAAGCCGTCGACGACGGTCGTGTACCCGTCTCCCGCGAAGCTCATCGCACTGACGGCCAGCGCCCCGCCCACGGACTCGTTCTGCGCGCTGGCCTCCGCAAGGTTCGGATCGAGCCAACCGCTCACGATCGACGCCATGAACCCATCGGCCCGCAGGTGCACGCTGTGGTCGAACGCGGATGCGACGAGGTGGCTCACCGTGGACTTGCCGACGCCGGGCGCGCCGGACACGACGATGACCGGTCCGTGCTGCGTGTCGTCGCTCGTGTGGTCGGACATCGGGTCCTCCGGTACGACCGAGCTTGGCACACTGGACGCGGCGCGGAGTCGTCGACGCGAGTCAGCGCGTTTGTGAGAACCTCTGCGAAACGCATCAGCAGGGGAGAGGCTCGTGAACGCACGCTTCGATCGAGAGGCCGAACACCGATTCATCTGGATCGGCTTCGCCGGTTTCATGGTGATGCTCTCGGGAGCCGTGACCATCGTCCAGGGGCTCTGGGCGCTCGATCACAAGGACAGCGGCGCGACGAAGCAGGTCGCCGCCCAGCTCAGCTACGCCAACCTCGAGACCTGGGGTTGGATCATGCTGATCTGGGGCGTCATCGCGTTCCTCGCCGGCATCGCCGTGTTCGCCCAGAAGGAGTGGGGTCGGTGGATCGGGATCGTCGCGTCCGCCATCTCGATCGTCCTGGCGTTCTTCTGGGTGTTCGCGTTCCCCCTCGCTGCGTTCACGATCATCTTCATCGACATCCTGGTGATCTACGCGCTGTTCACCCAGGTCGGGGGAGACGCACCGATCGCCTGACGCTCGAAACCCCGTTCAGCCCCCCGCCCGTCGTGCCGAAACTCTTGGTCGGCGAGGAAAGGGAGGCAGTGCGCATGGCGGTCGCGGAGCAACGCCGCTCACCGCGATACCCGGCCGACTGGACGGCTCAGTACCGGTACGACACCGCCGGACCCTGGCGCGCGTGTCGGGTGATCGACGTGTCTCTCGACGGTGCCGCGGTCGAGCTCTACGACGACGAGGAGCACGAGCCCGAGGTGGGGCGCTTCTACCTGCAGGTCTGCTCGGCCGTCGACGGCGAGGTCGGCGTGACCGTGCGCGCGACGCTCCGTCGGCACCTTCGTCGTGACAACGGCCAGCTCCTCGCCGGGATCGAGTTCGCGCCATTGCCGCCGACCGAACGCAATCTGCTGCAGCTGCTCGTCAGCCTCCGCACGTTCGCCTGAGGTCAGCTCTCTTCGTTCGTGGTGAGGAGGGCCACGATGCGGGGCGCGAGATCACGCGCCACCTCGTCGATCTCCTCGTCGGTCCAGACCGCGAGCGGGACGTGGGGGTAGTCGACGGTGAGGAACGGGTAGTCGGGCATGCCGCTGATGCGGGCGATCGCCTGCGCGCTCCCGAACATGGCGTGGTGTACCACTGCCACGGTCGGGATGCCTGACCATTCGAGCTCCACTGCGTCGCGCAAACTGCGCGCACTGCACGAACCTCAACCACCGAAGCCGGCAACGGCGACGGTGACCTCGTTGATGAGCTTCTCCCAGTCGATCGGGTCGGGTGGGACCGACACGCTCGGCTTGCGCACCGCCACGACCCGCGCGATCGGTTGGAGCTGCTCGATCTCCTTGGCCACACGGTCGAGGATGTCGTCGCTGCGACCGAGCCCGTTGGAGACGAGACCGACGACGACGTCTCCCAGGGAATCGGGTCGGGCGGCGGTGTGGCCACCCACTTCGAGCAGCGGGCCGCTGGAAGGATCGAGACCGACGATCACATCGCACCTCCGGAAACAGCCTGCCCGCCGCGCACGACAGGTTCGGTGATGGCCCACGCGAGGTGGGGGAAGATGATCCAGCTCTCGGCCATGCCCGGACCGCCGGCGGCGACGAGCAGGACGCCCTCGGGACGGGCGAGCTTCACCGTGCCCTCACCCGGTTGGGGCGGTGCGGTGAGCAACGGCCAGAGTGCGGCGCGCAGGTCGGCCTTCGACCAGCCCGCCTCGGTGAAGTAGCGACGGTGCTCGGGACCGACCACGACCACCACGCTCGTCCCGTCGCCGAGCCAGACATCACCCGCGGTGCCGCGCCGGCGGATGGCACGCGCGATCGACGCGGTCACGCCTTCCGGCTCACGACTCATGAAATCGGTCGCGGACTCGAAGCTCATCATCGATGCCACCGTGACCGCGCTCGTGCCCGCAGGGATGCCGCGCTCCTGCGCGAGGGGCACCCAGTCGCTCCCTTCTTCGTCCTCGCCGAAGCAGAAGGTGTAGCGAGCCGGCGTGGAGAAACTCGCGCGGTCGAGGAAGTTCGGCACCGCACGGCAGACGTTGCGGACCACCAGCCGCAGCGCGCGGCCGATGGTCGCGTTGGCGCGCCAACCGGGTCCGAAGCACCCGGCGAGGCAGTTGACGTCGAGCTCGGTGCGCGCCGGCCCGTTGACGATGACGACCTGTGCCGCACCCGAGAGCGTGCCGGTGGTGCTGTGGCAGTTGCCCTTCTCGCTCAGGTGCGCACGGACCGCGGCGACCACGACGGGCATGTAGTCGGCGCGACACCCGGCCATCACCGCGTTGATGGCGACGTGCTCGGCGGTGACGACCACCTGGCGGGTGCGGACCTCGCCGAGCACCTCGTCGGGCGCGAGTCCGGCGGCGGTCACGAACTCCGCCACCCGTTCCGGCGTGGGCGCCACGATCGGCAGCCCATCGGTCCAGCCGCGCGCGTGGTAGTCCTCGACCAGTTCGGCTTCGTCCTGGTATTCGAAGCGTGGCGCGTGCAGCGTCGTCATTCCGCTCCTCGTCTCGAGATCACACTCGGTCGGTGTCGATCGAGGTGTCTCCAGCGAAGGTAGCGGCCCACTCCGCGTGGCTCAAGGCAACGCGACCGGTGGTGGCTCGATACGGTGGCGCCCGGAGGTGAACGGGGTCTGGTGGCCCCCCTCGTCTTCAAAACGAGTGGGACGGGTTCGCCCGTCCGGTGGGTTCGATTCCTGCCGCCTCCGCGATGGTCGAACACGAGCAGACTGCGACCGACATCCGACTCACGTCCTTCACCAGCGGTGGTGGGTGCGCGTGCAAGCTCGCGCCCGGCACCCTGCGCACGGTCCTCGCCACCCTCGCGCCCGACGTCGCCCCACCCGACGAGCTGCTCGTCGGCATGGAGACCGCCGACGACGCCGCCGTGTACCGGCTGCGCGACGACCTGGCCGTCGTGCTCACCACCGACTTCTTCACGCCTCTCGTCGACGACGCCTACGACTGGGGTCGCATCGCCGCGACCAACGCGCTCTCCGACGTGTACGCCATGGGCGGCACGCCGATGCTCGCGCTCAACCTCGTCGGCTGGCCCGCCGACGTGCTGCCGCTCGACCTGCTGGCGCGGGTGCTCGCCGGCGGCGCCGACATCGTGCGCGACGCCGGCGCGTTGCTCGCCGGGGGACACACCATCACCGACCCGGAGCCGAAATACGGGCTCGCGGTCCTGGGCATCGTCGAGCCCGACCACGTGCTCACCAACCGCGCCGCCCAGCCGGGAGACGTGCTCGTGCTGACCAAGCCGATCGGTGTCGGTGTGGTCGCATCCGCGCTGAAGCAGGACCTGGCGCCGGTCGACGTCATCGCCCGCGCCATCGCGCTGATGACGATGTCGAATGCGGTCGCGCGCGACGCCGCGGTCGCGGCGCGGCCAGCCATACACGCAGCCACCGACGTCACCGGCTTCGGTCTCCTGGGTCACCTCCGTGAGCTGGTGGTCGCGTCAGGCGTGTCGGCACGCGTCGACGCGGGCGCGGTGCCGGTGCTCGACGGCGCGCTGGCCTTGCTCGAAGCGGGTGTCGTCCCGGGCGGAACGCGCCGCAACCACGCGTGGGTGAGCGAGGTCACGGAGTGGGGCGCGCTCGATCAGGACCAGCAACTGCTCCTCGCGGACGCGCAGACCTCGGGCGGTTTGCTGCTCGCAGTTGCCCCTGACGCGGTCGAGGCGCTGGTCGCCGACCTCACCGCGCGCGGTGCGCCCGCCGCGGCAGTGGTCGGCCATCTCACCGACGAGGCCCCGGGACGGATCACGATCGTCAGCTGAGCTGCGTGGTCGGGACGCTCGCTGCGCCCCGTACCCGGACGTCGCCCTGGCGGCGGGTGACGCCGATGGCATCGAGCCAGCCCGCGATCGCGAGCGCGTACTTGCGGCTCGATTGGAAGAGGTCGCGCAGGTCGGACACCGCGAGTTGGGGTCTCGTCGCGAGCTCGGTCACGACGAGCTCGGCGGCGCGCGCGAGGGCGTCGCTCGCGAACCAGATGTCGTTGCACTTGGTGACCGCGCCTTCGCGCACGAGCGCGGTGAGCACGCGAGGGTCGTGGACGACCTCGCGAGGATCGGGTGGCGCGTACGGCTGCGCGCGCAAGAGCTCCATCACCGCACGGCCGGCCGGCGTGGCCGCGGTCTCGACCGCCTCTCGGTGTCGCACCACGTTCTGGTGGAGCGTGACGTCCGCGGTGTGCTGCGCGAGTGACTTCACCTGATCCCGCGTGAGCCCGAGGGTCGCGGCGGTGTCGGCGAGCGGTTGTGAGCGCTCCGCCGCGGCGGCGACCAGCGCGGCCGTTGCCCGGTCGTGCTCGTCGGCACGCACGAACCACGGATCGAGCTCCACCACCGCCCCGCGCTCGATCAGGTGTCGGAGCTCGTCCTCGAGCGCGCGGTCGTCGAGTCCGGTCGACGGGCCGAGCCCTTCGCGTCGCTGCCACGGCTCGGCCAGGAAGCACCGCTCGACCGCGGGCGCCTGGAGACGATCGGGGTCGAGCCGAGCCGCGGGATGGACGTCGAGCACCTCGAGCGATCCGAGGATGGCACTGGGACCAGGGTCGCGGAGGATGAGACGGTCGCCGGGGACGAGTGGCACTGCCCGGTCGAGCCGGACGCGGCCGAACCCGTCGACGACGCGCAGCTGGCCGTGCAGCTTCGCGCTGCCGACATGGACGTGGAGGGCGGCGCGGGACGTGGGCGGCGCAGCTTCCAGGCGCACGCGGCCGTCGACCACGGCGGTCGGCTGCCACTGCCCGTCGCGAACGACGACGTCACCACGCGCGACCTGCGACCGCTCGAGCCCGGCGAGGTTGACCGCGACGCGTGCGCCGGGATCCGCCACGTCGACCGGACGGCCGCCGGATTCGAGCCCGCGGATCCGGGCCGAGCGAGCGTCGGCGCTCACCAGCAGGACCGGTCGGCCCACCGACAGCTGGCCGCCCTCGAGCGTGCCCGTGACCACCGTGCCCGCGCCCTTCACCGAGAAGGCGCGATCGACCCACAAGCGTGGCCGCCCGAGGTCGGCGGGGGGTCCGACCGCGTCGAGCAGCGCGTCGAGCGCGGCGCGCAGCTCGTCGATGCCCGTGCCGTGCAGCGAGTCGCAGGCCACGACCGTCGCGCAATCGAGCACAGTGCCGTGGGTGCGCGCCCGGACCGTGTCTGCGATCCGGTCGACGTGGCCGCGCTCCACCCGGTCGACCTTGGTGAGCGCGATCACGCCGCCGGCAGCCCCCAACAGGTCGAGGATCTGCAGGTGCTCGCGGCTCTGCGCGCACCAGCCCTCGTCGGCGGCCACGACGAACAGCGCGAGGTCGACCGCGCCCGCACCGGCGAGCATGTTGGGGAGGAACCGGGCGTGCCCGGGCACGTCGACGAAGCCGATGCGCCGGCCCGACGGCAGCTCGGCGAAGGCGAACCCGAGATCGATGGTGAGGCCTCGGGCCTGCTCCTCGGCGAGGCGGTCGGGATCGGTGCCGGTCAGCGCACGGACCAGCGACGACTTGCCGTGATCGACGTGCCCCGCAGTGGCGATCGTCCTCATGGAGCGATCGCGAGCAGCGCCTTGGCGAGGTGCGGATCGTCACGCGGATCGACCGTGCGCAGATCGCTCATCACCGTGCCGCCGTGCACCCGGGCCACCACCGAGTGCTCGCGCAGCGTCGCCAGCACGTTCGAGGCGCCGTCGGCGTCGACCGCGAGCCCAACCGACGCGATGCGCGCGCCCGGCACCGACCCGCCGCCCACCGTCGACTCGAGATCGACGACCCGCGCCATCGGAACCGTCGTCGCGATCGCATCGGCGCGCGCCCGGAGCTCGTCAGCAGAGCGCGTCGCCATCGCCCAGAACGGGATGTCGCTCATGTCGCCGCCCAGGTACGCGCGCAGGACCACCTCGAGCGCGGCGAGCGTCATCTTGTCGACGCGCATCGCGCGCGCCAGTGGATGACGACGGATGCCCTCGAGCATCGCGGTGCGTCCCACGACGATGCCGGCCTGGGGACCGCCGAGCAGCTTGTCGCCCGAGAAGGTCACGACGTCGGCGCCGGCGTCGAGCGACTGGCGCACGCCGGGTTCGTCGGCGAGCCAGTCGGGGCGCTGCGGGAGCCAGGGGACGGATTCGTCGAGGAGACCGGAACCGAGGTCGACGATCACCGGGGCACCGAGCGTCGCCAGGCTCGCCAGCGGCGCGTCCTCGGTGTAGCCGACGACGCGGTAATTGGAGGTGTGCACCTTGAGGATGACCGCGCCGTCGTCGAGCGCGCGCTCGTAGTCGGCGCGACGGGTCTTGTTGGTCGTGCCGACCTCGACGAGGCGGCACCCCGACACGGCGATGATCTCCGGGATCCGGAAGCCGCCGCCGATCTCGATGAGCTCCCCCCGGGAGACGATGACCGGGCGGTCACCCGCAACCGCGCTCAGGACGAGCAGCACCGCGGCCGCGTTGTTGTTCACCACGAAGCCGTCTTCGGCTCCGGTGAGCGTCGACAAGAGATGCGCCACGTGATCGTGACGTGATCCACGCTCACCCTGCTCGAGGTCGAACTCGACGCTGCTGTAGCCGCGCGCGACGTCGTGGACCGCCTGCAACGCGCCTTCGCCGAGCGGCGCACGGCCCAGGTTCGTGTGGAGCAACACCCCGGTCGCGTTGATCAGCGGCCGCAGCGTCGGCCGGCGTACGCGCTCGCCGCGTCGACGCGCGTCGTCGAACACCGTCTGCGCGTCGACCTCGCCCCCGCCGGCGAGCGCGGCGCGTGCCGCGTCGACCGCATCGCGGGCGCAGCGCACCGCGAGCGGGTGGGGGAGGTCGTCGAGTCCGGCCCGTACGACCTCGACGCTCGGGAGACGTCGGCGCTCGTCGGGCCCGTCGTGCTGGCTCACCACGACTTCACGATAACGGGCGACCCGAAGGCCACCACCCACGGTCTTCCGGCGACGTCGACCCTCCGAGCGCGTGACGCTCGAGCGTGACCGGCAGAGGTCGTGCTCCAGCGGCCAGCATTCGTCGGTGGCGCCGGAGTGGGTGAGGCGCGCGACGCGCGCTGCTGACGCCCTCCCGGGTGAGCCGATACCGATGGGCGCCGAGTCGACCCTCACCGACGAGTTGGCCGCCGTGGAACAGCAGACGTTCTTCGACGCGAGCGGACTCGGTCTGCAGCCACCCGACCGTGAGCCGGTCGCTGTTCTCTCGCGATTGCGACGACGAGTCGGCGAACTGGGCGCTGGCGCGCCTACGCCCGCAGGGTCGCCGTCCGCTGACCGACGCATGGCCGCTCGAACGTTGGCCGGACGTTGCGACCACGGTCGTGCTGTGTCGCGATGACCACGTCGTGCGATTCGAGCCAGCTGTCGCCGCGGCGCGGACGTTCCTCGCCGGTGGCGATCCGATCGTCGTGCCGGGGGGCCACTCGCCGTTCCTCTCCCGCCCCGAACACCTCGCCGAGGTGCTCGATGGCATCGTCGGAACCCGGGCGTGACCGGGACGAAGACATCGCGTTCAGGGACGGGCGCCCTCTCCGAGGCGGGTACGGAGGTCGCGTTCGAAGGCGGCGACGTCCGGCCCGGCGGCGGCCGCCCTCATCGCGACGAGCTCCGGGTAGCCCGCGTCGCGCTCGGCGTCCCATTCGTCGGCGAAGGCACCGGAGTCGATCCCATCGACGATCTCGCGCATGGTCACTGCGATGTCGTAGTGGTCGAAGCGGGAGCGCCGCGAGAGCTGGCCGTACTGGCTCGTGGGGGAGTGGTGTTCGAACTGCGCGGCATAGCCGCCCTCCCGGAGCAAGCGGTAGGTGCGCTCCACCTCGCCCGACAACACGAGCTCCGTGATGATGGCCTCGATCGGGATCCCGTGCTCGAGCATGACCTGCGTGAACGACTGCGAGACGCGACTCAGCGCCGGTGAGAGGGCCTGCTCCACCGCGAGGTCGAGCACCGCTTCCTGACGCGGCGTCAGCTCGATCGCGCCTTGCAGGAGGCCCCCGATGGCTTTCGCGACGGCGAGGGTGCGTGGTCGCGCGGTGCCGGTCACGTCGCGGTGGATGCCGAACGCGGTGATGAACCCGATGCCTTCCTCGTAGCAACGGCGGACCTCCGGACCCAGCATCCGGGGTGCGACCATCCCCACGTCGCAGGTTGGATCGAACCGTTCGAAGGCGAGCGTGTAGCCACTGGCCACGACGACGAGCGCGTCGTCACGCGGACGGATCGGCAATGACGGGATCACGTCGTCGGGGATGAGGATGCACAGCACGTCGAAGTCGGATGCCGCGTCGAGCTCGGTGGTGACGAAGCCGTCGGCGGTCGCCCGCTCGCGGGTCTCGTCGGCGCGTACGCAGACGGTCACGTCGATGCCGGAGTCGCGCAGGTTCAGTGCCCAGGGGCGACCCTGGTTGCCGTAACCGACGACGGCGGTTCGAGCGTTGCGGATCGGATCGAGCGAAGCATCGGCGTCGTGGACGATCGTCGTCATGGCAGTTCCCTCCGAACTCGCGGGCCCGGAGATCGTACGAGTTCAGGATCCCGACCGGGCAAGATGGCGAGGTGACCGTGCACTGTGACGAGAGCGAGAACAGATGACCGAACTGACCACCGCGCAGATCGACTACCTGTCGAATCAGCGACTGGGCCGGATTGCCACCGCCGGCGCCGACGGCAGACCCCACGTCGTCCCGACCTCGTTTCGCCACAACCGCGACCTCGGCACCATCGACATCGGCGGCCTCCACGTGGCGACGACCAAGAAGTACCGAGACGTCCAGGCCAATCCCTGGGCCGCGATCGTCGTCGACGATCTCGTCTCGACCGACCCGTGGACTCCGCGCATGCTCGAGATCCGCGGACGTGCGGAGGCGGTCGCGGCGGGTGGTGAGAGCCTCGGTTCCGGGTTCGGCGACGCCTTCATCCGTCTCTATCCCGACAAGGTCAACAGCTTCGGCATCGACTGAACGGCCCGAACGAGCCGGCTGTCGGAAACCTGCCCGCGCATCGATGAGTTCGCAGCTGCGAGCAAGTCTCTGTTGCATGGCTGGAAACGTGTTCAAGAGCGTCCGGAGCGTGGCGGTGCCGGTGACCGACCAGGACCGCACGAAGTCGCTGCTCGAACAGCTGGGGTTCACGGTCTCGATGGACGCCGAGCTGCGGCCGGGATTCCGCTGGCTCGAGCTCGAGCTTCCGGACGGAGAAGCTTCGATCGCACTGGTGGGCACGGGACCCGCACTGCCCACCGGGATCGACACTGGCATCCGTCTCGCCTCCGACGACGCGCGCGCCGCGCGCGCGGCGGTGACGGCGGCGGGGCTCGACGCCGGCGAGCTGCTCGACTGGCCCGGCGTGCCACTGATGTTCTCGTTCGTCGACCCGGATGGGAACCGCTTCTACGTGAGCGAGACGTGAGGGTCCTCGGCTGACGGTCAGCGGGGGATCAGTGCCGCGAGCTCGTCGCTGGTGATCACCCAGGCTTGGCGCGGGAACACCTTCGAGATGAGCACCTGGTGGACCTCGGGGTCCGGATCTGCGGTCACGTCGGAGAGCACGTAGATGCGGTAGTCCGCGTCGGCCGCGTGACGGACGGTGGAGAGCACGACACCGCTGGTGCTGATCCCGGCGAGCACGAGGGTGTCGATCCCGCGAGCCGCGAGCTGGTCGGCGAGGTCGGTCGTGGTGAACGGCCCGACCCGCTGCTTGCGCACGACGACGTCGCCGTCCTCCGGCGCCACCGAATCGTGGACCGCGGTCTCGGGCGCATCGGCGTGCATCGCCGAGGCGCGGTTCGCCAGGGCAGAGAACGTCTTGTTGCGCTCGGGAACGGTCTCACGTTCCTCGTCGGTCAGCGCGACCCGCACGTACCCGATGGTGAGGCCGCGCGCACGCGCGAGGTCGATCGTGGCGCGCATGCGGGCCAGCAGCTCGTCGGCGTTGTCGGTACGTCCCAGGATCCCGGTCTGGTAGTCCATGACGAGGAGAGCGGAGCGTTGCGGGTCGATGGCGGGGGTGTTGTCGTCCACGGTCGTCTCCTCTGGTTCAGCGCTGATCGAGCATCTCGACCGATGAATTCTGGTTCCGTGCGCCGTCCAACTGGGAAAGCAGAGCGCACCCACTCGGAGGCAACATCATGAGGAAGATCGTCGCGGGAATGTTCATCTCCCTGGACGGCGTCGTCGAGGCCCCTGACCAGTGGCACTTCCCCTACTTCAACGAGGAGATGGGCGCGGCGGTCGGCGGAATGCTCGACCAGGCTGACACGATGCTCATCGGCCGCGTGACCTACGACAGCTTCGCCGGCGCCTGGCCCGATCGCGAGGAGGCGGGGGAAGAAGACGCCGGCTTCGCCAAGCAACTCGGCGACGCTCGCAAGGTCGTCGTGTCGCACCAGAAGCTCGAGTTCACCTGGAGGAACTCGGAGCAGCTGCAAGGAGACTTCGTCGAGGCCGTCACCGCGCTCAAGCAGGAAGCGGGAGGCGACATCGGCATGAGCGGGTCGCCGTCGATCGTCCGCCAGCTGCTCGAAGCGAACCTCCTCGACGAGCTGCACCTGCTCGTCCACCCGATCGCGGTGCGCAAGGGCATGCAGCTGTTCGAGACGGGCAAGGCCATCCCGCTCACGTTGCTGTCGTGCCAGACGTTCTCGACCGGCGTGCTCCACCTCGTCTATGGCCCCGATGACGAACCGCCCGAGGGTGGCTACGACGAAGCGAAGGCCACCTTGCCCCCAGCCCACGAGTAGGGGCGCGAAGGTGTCGCGCGGCACGCCGCGGGGAAACTGAACGAGGTGGACATCGCTGAGCTCCTCGTCGATGCGTTCGGACGGGTCCGGCACGCGACCCATGCCGTGGTCGAACGTGCGTCACGCGACGTGCTGACGTACCGGCCCGATCCCGACGCCAACTCCGCCGCGTGGCTGGTGTGGCATCTCACCCGCATCCAGGACGACCACGTCGCAGGCGTCGCCGGTACCGAGCAGCAGTGGTTGGCGGGTGGATGGTGCGACCACTTCGATCTGCCGTTCTCGCGGCGAGCCACCGGGTACGGCCAGGACAGCGCAGAGGTGGCGAAGGTCCAGGTCGACGGGTCGCTGCTCCGCCGGTACTTCGACGCGGTGCACGAGGAGACGATCGGATACGTCAGCGGCCTCCGCGCCGACGACCTCGACCGCATCGTCGACGAACGGTGGGACCCGCCGGTGTCGCTCGGCGTGCGCCTGGTCAGCGTCATCGCGGACGACCTCGAGCACGCCGGTCAGGCCGCCTACGTCCGCGGCATCGCGGAGCGACGCGGAACCAGCTGATGACGCGCGCGCGACTGCGAGCGCGTCGCGGATCAACCACGGGTTTCCGAAGGGAACTGCTCGGGAACGAGTTGTGCGCGGGCGACGTAGGTCCTGAGGAGGTCATCCGGATGGCAGTTGCTCGAGACCCGGCGGACTCGGCTCCGGTCGGTCGTCGCCAGCGGCGGGTCGATCGCGCGTCGTGGGCGCCGACCGTCGGCCCGGGCATGGTGCTGGGCCTCCTCGGCACCGCCGGGGTCGTGGTGTCGATGTTCCTGTCGTGGCGGAACGGCAGCGTCCATCCGAGCGACATCCCCTTCGCCTTCTTGTTCGATTCCACGACGACGGCGCAGGACCCCTCGCTGCTGCTCGCGCTCATTCCGCTCGCCGTCCTTCTCGGCGTCGGGTCGCTGATGCCGCGGGCCAGCGGCGCCCGCATCATCGGCTCGCTCGGCACCATCGCGGTCGTCGCCCTCTTCGCAGTGCAACTTCACTACGTCGCCGATCGCTTCAACGCCGGAAGCGTCTGGGACTCGCTCGACACCGGCTGGTACGTCGCGGCGATCGCCGGGCTCGTCGGTCTGGTGAGCGGCTTCATGCCGTCGGGCTGGACGCGCCGTCGCTGGTCGGAATCCGAGGAGGTCGTCGATGAGGACCAGCGCGCGATGTACGGGGACGACCGGCGCCGCTGAGCGACACGATCATGCATCGCGCTCCCGCAGACATGGCGCTCCGCCGAACCCGTGGTGTGCATCGAAGGTTGCTCGTCGCGCTGGTGCTCGTCGGGTTCGTGGCCGCCGCGTGCGGATCGTCGCAGCAGGCCGAGCCGACGACCCGGCCGCAGAACGTGGAGGACAAGAGCATCTCCTGGTCCGTCGTCCCGGCGCCGGCCGACCACCACTTGCGGCTCGGTGTCGTGAAGTCGCACGTTCCCGGGCATCACATCGGGATCCTGCTCGTGACCGGTACCGAGGGGCTGAGCACCGACTATCCGGGGGTCGCACACGAGCTCGCGACGCGGGGGTTCGACGTGGCGTTCGGATGTTGGTTCGCAAGCGCCGGCTCCGACGCGCCGTCCACGCAGCAGATCAAGCGGATCAGCTGCGACGACGCGCCGAACCTCGTCGGGGTGGCCGACGCGGCGCTCCCCAACCTCAACGCGCTCGTGGCCGGGGCTCGTTCGGTGCTCCACGACTATTCGACGCTTGCGCTCGTCGGGTTCAGCCGCGGCGGAGGCATCGCGCTGCTCCGGGCTTCGACCGGGAAGACCGATCCGGTCGTGTCGGTCTCCGGCATGGTGGAAGGCACGAGCAATTTGGGGAATCTGCCCAACGAGGTGAACGTCGTGACGCGGGCCGACCGGATCGATGCCCCCGTCCTCTTGCTGCACGGCGAAGCGGACAACATCGTCCCGGTCGCCCAGGCCCGCGACATGGAGCAGGCCCTCCGGGCGCACGGCGCCGACGTCGTGGCGAAGTACTACCCGGGCGCGGGCCACGGCCTGCCCACGGTGCGCACCGACGCCGTCGAGCAGATCACGAAGTTCCTCTGCACCCGCTTCGACTGTCCGGCCGGATCGCAGAAGCCCTCGACGACGCCCGCGCCCTGACCCCCGAGCAGCGCTGGCGTCGGGCACCGAGGTGGGGGGAGGGTTGCGATGGAGCCGCGAGCCGCGGTGTTCGGCGCGGAGGCTGCACGGTACGACCGCACCCGTCCTGGCTCTCCACGCGAGTTGATCGATCTCCTCGTTTCCCGGCCGTCGACGCGCGTGCTCGACGTGGGGTGCGGCACCGGGATCGCCAGCCGGTTGCTCGCGCCGCGAGGGTGTGCGGTCCTCGGTGTCGAGGCAGACACCCGAATGGCCGCGGCGGCTCGTGAACGCGGGACCGAGGTCGGCTGCTGGCGCCCGACGACCTCGAGCGATTGCTCGAGGCGACCGCGGAGACGACCGACGGGTTCGGCGGTCGCATCCACGTGACCTACGAGGCGCATCTCGTCACCGCCGACGCAGTGTGATCGGCTCGCGAAGAGCCCCGGCTCCTCGACCAACTCGCGGGCAGGTCTCGAGCGACGGGGAACCGGGGCGCACGGAGATCGTCGGCGTGCCAGGGTGCGTTACGCGACGTGACGTGGGTCACGTCACGTCGGCGACCCACACCCGTTCAGCCGCCCGCGACCTCGCTCGGGATGTCGAACCGTTCGGTGTAGGGGGCGAACGCCTCCGCGACCACGTCGCGGTCGAGGCCGTAGTCGTCGAGTTGGTA
>DASUAS010000170.1:0-3556 GCA_035763625.1 Acidimicrobiia bacterium | reverse complement strand
GAAGGACTCCGACTCGCTGCCCGAGTACGAGGTCCTCGACCCGATCATCGAGGGCTACGTCGAGGGTGACGTCTCGATCGCGGAGCTCGAGGCGGCCGGGCACGACGGCGACCTGGTGCGTCGGATCGCCCGACTCGTCGATCGCAACGAGTACAAGCGGAGACAGGCACCCCCCGGCGTGCGGGTGTCGCCCAAGGCGTTCGGCAAGGACCGGCGGCTGCCGATCACCAACCGCTGGCCCGGCTAGCTCGTCGCCTTGAAGAGGCGCTTCGTCGCGGAGGGCGCGCTGGTCGCCGCCGCGCTCTTCTACGGGGTGACCTTCCCGCTGGTCCATGACGCGCTCGCCGACATCACCCCGTTCGCGTTCCTCGTCGGTCGCTTCGGCATCGCGACGCTCTTGCTCGCGCCGGTCAGCATTCCCGCGCTGCGCGCGCGGGGGCCGGACCGGCGCATGCTCGTGCGCGCCGGGTTGACCGCGGGGGTGATCCTCTTCGGCGGGTACGCGACGCAGACGATCGGCCTGCAGTACACGTCGCCCTCGACCTCGGCGTTCCTCACCGGGCTCTACGTCGTCATCACGCCGGTGATCGAGTCGGCGATCAGCCGGCGCCTGCCGCGCCCACCCGTCGTCGCCGGCATCGTGATCGCCACGGGCGGCCTCTACCTGCTCACCGGGGCCGACGTGCACCTCGGGCGGGGCGAGGTGCTCACGCTCGTGGGCGCGGTCCTGTTCGCGTTCCACATCGTCTACATCGGCGCGTACACGCACGTCTTGCGACCACTGCCGTTCGGCACGATGCAGATGGGCGCGGTCGCGCTGCTGTCGGTGGGGCCCGCGGCTCACGCCGGAAGCGGTTCGTTGACCACGTTGGCGGTGGTCGCGGTGGTGTTCACCGGGGTCGCCTGCTCGGCGGTCGCGCTCCCGCTCCAGCTGTGGGGGCAGCAGCGCATCCCGGCGACGCGCGCCGCGCTGATCCTGTTGGCGGAACCGGTGTTCGCGGGCATCGCCGGCTACATCAACGGCGAGCGACTGGGCGTCGAGCGTCTCGCGGGCGCGGCTGCCATCCTGGTCGGGATCGCCGTGTCGGAGTTCTGGCCGCGACGTCCGGTGCCCCCGAACACGTCGTCGCGTGACAGGCTCTCGACGTGAGCGAAGCGACACGCCGAGCGCGGCCCCGATGAGCGGGACGACGACGCAGGTCGCGATCGTCGAGTGGGCCGACCGCATCGAGAGCGCCCGAGCGCTCGAGCTCCAGCTCGCGAGTGTGGTGGGCGCCTGGGTGCCGCGCGTCGCACCCACGGGCGCCAAGCTCCTCCTCGCCCGCCACGCCCGCCACTTCGCGTGGCACGCCGAGCTCTGGGACGGCATCGTCCCCGTCCTCCACGACCGCCCGGAGCGGTCGGCGGTGGTCGACGAATCGCTCACCGGCGCCCAGGCCGCCCTCGGCGCGGCCACCGAGCCCAAAGCCGTCTACGACGACGTCGTCCCCCTGGTCGTCGCCGCCTACCGCCAGTGGTCGAGCGAAGCGACGCCGATCGCCGAGCGACCCGTCATGCGCGTCCTCGACCTCGTGCTCCGCGACCTCGACTTCGACGCCCAGGAGGGCCACGACCTGTTCGCTCGGGCGTGAGCCGGCCGGGACGCAGTGAGCAGCGCGAACCACCGTTGGGAGAGGACGGTGGAGACGGTGGAGAGGTGCCCCCTTCCGGCCGCTTGACGCGGCCGGTATCGTGAACGGCACCAGCAGCACAGCAACACCACCGGCAACATCCGTGGACTGCAATGCGCGCACCCGGTGCGCGGTCCGAGCCCGCACCGTGAGCGGCGTCGACGAGCAAGGGGTCACTGGGTGGCGAAGGAGCGTGTCGAGCGCGACGAAGAAGATCTCGTCCGCCTCTACCTGACCGACATCGGCCAGTATCCGCTGCTCACCAAGGACGACGAAGTCCGGCTCGCGCAGCAGATCGAGCAGGGCAACTCCGCGCGCGAAGAGCTGCTCGGCGGGGGCAAGGCGCTCACGCCGACGAAGAAGCGTGAGCTGCGCCGCACCGCGCGTCACGGCGACGACGCCCAGCGCACGTTCGTGCAGTCGAACCTGCGCCTCGTCGTGTCGATCGCGAAGAAGTACCAGGCGTCCGGTCTGCCCCTCCTCGACCTCATCCAGGAGGGCAACCTCGGTCTGATGCACGCGGTCGAGAAGTTCGACTGGCGCAAGGGGTTCAAGTTCTCGACCTACGCGACGTGGTGGATCCGTCAGGCGATCACCCGCGGCATCGCCAACACCGGCCGCACCATCCGCCTGCCGGTGCACGCCGGCGACACGCTCGCGCGGCTGCAGAAGGCTCGTTCGCGCCTGGAGCTCAAGCTCGGCCGTCCGGCGACGCTCGCCGAGCTCTCGGTCGAGGTCGAGATGCCCGAGGACAAGGTCACCGAGGCGCTGCGCTTCGCGGCCGAGCCCCTCTCGCTCTCGGAACCCCTGCGGGAGGACGGCGACGCCGAGCTCGGCGACATCGTCGAGGACCGTTCGGCGGAGTCGCCGTTCGAGGTGGCCGCCACCGCGCTCCTGCCCGACGAGATCGAGAAGCTGCTCGCTCCGCTCGACGAACGTGAGCGCCAGATCCTCGCCCTCCGCTTCGGCCTCGACCGGGGTGAACCGCGGACGCTCGAAGAGGTGGGGGAGCACTTCAACCTCACTCGGGAGCGGATCCGTCAAATCGAGGCGCGGGCGATGTCGAAGCTGCGCCACCCGTCGGCCGACACCGGCGCTCGCGACCTCCTCGCGGTCTAGTCGTCCCGGCGCCGCTCGGCGCCGGTGCACACCGCCTCGTCGCGGTCGTCCGCTCGCTGCGCTCGCATCACGAAGGCTCCTCGGCGGCGCTCCCCGTCGCCGTTCGGCGCCTGGTTCGCTCCGCTCACGTCGGCCTGCGCCGGTGTCGGCCGCGGGCGCAGTCGACTCTTGCTTGTGAGAAGGTTGACCGATGCAACGACATTTCGTGACTTGTCCGTTGTGCGAGTGCATGTGCGGGCTGCAGGTCGACGTGGAGGACGGGCACGTCACGCTGATCCGCGGGGATCGTGACGACGTCTGGTCGAAGGGCTACCTGTGCCCCAAGGGCACGACGCTCGGTCACCTGCACGACGACCCCGACCGCATCCGCGAGCCGATGGTGCGCGACGGCGACACGTGGCGGGAGGTGTCGTGGGACGAGGCCTTCGCCCGCTGCGAGGAGCTGATCCACGGCGTGCTCGACCGCTACGGCATCACGTCGGCGACCGCGTTCGTCGGCAACCCCGTCGGTCACAGCTTCACGCTCGGTCGCTACATGCCGCTCTTCATCGGGCAGTCGGGCATGCCGCACATCTACTCGTCGGGGACCATCGACCAGTGGCCCAAGAACGTGTCGTGCATCCTCATGTACGGGAACATGTGGAAGATCCCGGCGCCCGACATCCAGCGGACGGACCACCTGATCTGCATGGGCGGCAACCCCCAGGCCTCGGGCGGCTCGCTGCTCGCATGCCCCGACGTCCTCGGTGAGCTCGACGGCATCCGCG
>DASUAS010000169.1:0-14306 GCA_035763625.1 Acidimicrobiia bacterium | reverse complement strand
CACCGTGCTGTTCGTCTACATCTTCGGTGCCGCCATGGTCATCCCCGGTGGCACGTACAAGCAGTTCGCGATCGCCGGGCTGGTGGTGTTCAACATCACCACCTCCACCATGGGCACCGCGGTGGGTGTGAGCAGCGACCTGAAGAGCGGGGTGATCGACCGCTTCCGCACGTTGCCGATGGCCCGCAGCTCCATCCTCGCCGGCCGCACCTTCTCCGACCTGCTCGCGAGCATCCTCTGCGCCACCATCGTCGTGATCACCGGATTCGTGATCGGCTGGCGACCCGACAACGGGGTGCCCGGCGTGATCGCGGGGCTCGCGGTGGCCGTGCTGTTCGCCTACGCGATGAGCTGGCTGATGGCGTGCGTCGGCCTGTCGGTGAGCGACCCGGAGTCGGCGCAGGGCATCGGCCTCCTGGTGCTGTTCCCGATCGCGTTCGTCTCCAGCGCCATGGTGCCCACGCAGGGTCTGCCCGGCTGGATGCAACCGATCGCGGAGTGGAACCCGGTGTCGGCGGTGGCCGGCTCGCTGCGCGAGCTGTTCGGCAACCCGAACCCGGCCGCGTTGCGGGACAACTTCCCCTCGCAGAACCCCGTGCTCCTGGCGATCATCTGGAGCGTCGCGATCCTCGCGGTGTGCATCCCGATCGCCCGCGCCCGGCTGCGCGCCCGCACCGTCGACTGAGCCGTCCGGCCCGGCGACGGGCCCGGACTACGGCAGCTGCGGGAACCGCTCCTTGGCCCGGCGGTGGGCGGCGAGCACCTCTTCGTATCGGCGCCGCACGCCCACCTCCTGGCCCGGGCCCATGACGATGTAGTCCCAGCCCTCCTGCACGCCGACCATCGTCACCTCGGCGACGAGGTCGGGTTCGATCATCTCGAGCGAGGTCGGGTCGAGCGCACCGACGAGCACGCCGAAGTCGGCGGCGGTGGTCTCGGCGTCGGCCGAGGGCCGCGCGCCCGACTCCGCGATGTTGGTGTTGACGCCCGCGGGGACCAGCACGCTCACGCCGATCCCGGTGCCCTCGAGCTCGTAGCGCAGCGCCTCGGACAACCCCACGATCGCGTGCTTCGTCGCGCAGTACGGCCCGAGACGGGGTGTCGAGACGAAGCTCGCACCGGAACCCGTGTTGACGATGTGGCCCTCGCCCTGCTCGATCATGCGGGGCACGAAGCTGCGCAGGCCGTTCTCCACGCCGAAGAGGTTGACGCCCACGAGCCAGCGGAAGTCCTCGTCGCTGTAGTCCCACACCCGACCGACCGGGGAGACGCCGGCGTTGTTGCACAGCAGGTGCACCGCACCGAAGGTGTCGAAGGCGAAGTCGGCGAGCTCCTGCACCTGCGCCGCGTCCGACACGTCGACGGCCTTGCCGAACGCGGTGTCGTCGGGGAGCTCCGACGCGACCGCCTCGGCCCGCTCGCCGTTCACGTCGGCGACGACGACGCGCATGCCCTCGGCCGCGCACACCTCGGCCAGCGACGCGCCGATCCCGCTCCCGCCGCCGGTGATCACCGCCACCTTGCCGTCGAGCTCCTGCAGCACTGCGTCCTCCCGTGTCGACCTGGCTCCGGCGGCAGTCTGCCCGAAGCTCAGGTGCCGCGCGCCGGGCCCTCGATCGGCGGTCGAGACCACGCGGGCACGGACCGCCCGTGCAGTCACCACGTCCCGGCCCACGCCTCCGACTGACGGTGCGAGACCCGCGGGGCAATGCTTGAAACCGAACAGGCGTTCGGCTAAGTTGCACTCGTGTGGTTCGCGGGCAGGCCCGCCGCCCACGGGTCCCGATAACTGTCACACCCCGGTCGTACGGTCCCCACGACGACTTCCCCCGAGCCGACCTTCGCAAGTCAGCGCAACCCACAGGAGGGTTCCACCGTGGAACGAGACCAGGCACTCGAGATGGCACTCGGCCAGATCGAGAAGCAGTACGGCCAGGGCGCCATCATGCGCCTGGGCGAGAAGACCCACGTCGGCGTGGCCGCCATCCCCACCGGCGCACTCGCGCTCGACATCGCCCTCGGCATCGGAGGCCTGCCCCGCGGCCGGGTGGTCGAGGTCTACGGGCCGGAGTCGTCCGGCAAGTCCACCCTCGCCATGCACGTCGTGGCCGAGGCCCAGCGCAACGGCGGCACCTGCGCCTACATCGACGCCGAGCACGCCATGGACCCGGTCTACGCGTCGGCCATCGGCGTCAACGTCGACGACCTGCTGATCTCCCAGCCCGACACCGGGGAGCAGGCGCTCGAGATCACCGACATGCTGATCCGCTCGGGCGCGCTCGACGTCGTCGTGATCGACTCGGTCGCCGCACTGGTGCCCCGGGCCGAGATCGAGGGCGAGATGGGCGACACCCACGTCGGCCTGCAGGCCCGGCTCATGAGCCAGGCGCTGCGCAAGCTCACCGCCAACCTCAACCGGTCCAACACCATCTGCCTCTTCATCAACCAGCTGCGCGAGAAGATCGGCGTGATGTTCGGTTCGCCCGAGACCACGCCGGGCGGCCGGGCGCTGAAGTTCTACTCGTCGGTCCGCCTCGACATCCGCCGCATCGAGTCCATCAAGGACGGCGCGGAGATCACCGGCAACCGCACCCGGGTCAAGGTGGTCAAGAACAAGGTGGCCCCGCCGTTCAAGCAGGCGGAGTTCGACATCATGTACGGCAAGGGCATCAGCCGCGAGGGCTCGCTGCTCGACGTCGGCGTGGAGATGGGCTTCGTGAAGAAGTCGGGGGCCTGGTTCACCTACGAGGGCGAGCAGCTCGGCCAGGGCCGGGAGAACGCCAAGAACTTCCTCGCCGACAACCTCGACATGATGGTGGAGATCAGCGAGAAGATCCGCCAGGAGGTCGGCATCGAGCCCGTCGACCCCGACGCCGAGATCAACCTCGACGACGACAAAGCCGTCGAGATCGAGGGCTGACCCCTTCTGCATCTCGGTGCAGCTCGCGGCTCACCGGGCGGGACCACCCTTGCCGGTCCCGCCCGGTGACGCCCGCAACGCTCAGCTCGTGGCCACCGAGGCCGATTCGACCCGAAGCCCGGCGGTGATCCAGTCCTCCTTGCCGTGCTCGTACTCGCGCACGTCGGTGTAGCCGAGCTGCGCGAGTCGACGGCTCAGGACGGTCGAGTTCTGGCAGGCGAGGTTCGAGCAGTAGACGACGACGGTCGCGTCGCGGTCGGGGAGCACCGCGGCGATGGTCGCCTCGTCGCTGTCGTGCGGGAGGTTGCGCGCACCGGGGAGGTGGGCGTCCTCGAAGTACGGCGCGGGCAGCGCCTCCACGACGACGGCGGTGCCGGCGTCGAGGGCGGCGCGGACGTCGTCGCGGGCGATGGGGGTCGGGCTGGTCATGGTGGTGTCTCCTCGTTCGGTTCGGGTGGGAAAGTGTGTGCGCACGCACACAACATACAGGTGCGTGCGCACGCATACAAGTCCCGGTACGATGGAGCCATGGTCGAGGAACCCGAAGGGCTCGGTGCGTTCGCCGCGTTGCTGCAGGTGCAGGCCGCCGTGGTGCGGAAGCTGGAGGAGCGGCTGGAGGAGCACCGGCTGGTGCCGATCGCCCAGTACGACGTGCTGCTCGAGCTCAACGCGGCGCCGGGGCGGCGGTTGCGGATGCAGCAGCTGTCCGACCGGGTGGTGCTGAGCCGGAGCCGGGTGAGCCGGGTGGTCGACGAGATGGAGAAGGCAGGCCTGGTGCGGCGCGAGCCCGACCCCGACGACCGGCGAGCCGCGTTCGCCGTCCTCACCGACGAGGGTCGGGCCGCTCTCCGCAAGGCGGCGCCGGTGTACCTGCAGGGGATCGAGGAGGAGTTCCTCTCCCACCTGAGCGCGCCGGAGCGCAAGGCGCTCGAACGGTCCCTGCGGAAGGTGCTCGACGCCCAGCAGGGCGAGATCGAGCCGGTCGCTCCGTAGACTGGTCCGCCGTGTCCCAAGCCAGTGAGCAGCCCGCGCCGCGCCGCTTCTACGTGCGCACCTACGGCTGCCAGATGAACGAGCACGACTCCGAGCGCATCGCCGGACTGCTCGCGTCCGAGGGCATGGAGGCCACCGACGACCTCGACTCGGCCGACGTCGTCGTGCTCAACACGTGCTGCATCCGCGAGAACGCCGACAACAAGCTCTACGGCCAGCTCGGCCGGCTCAAGGCGATGAAGCAGGAGCGCCCCGACCTCCAGATCGCGGTGGGCGGGTGCCTGGCCCAGAAGGACCGTGAGCTCATCGTCGAGCGCGCCGGGCACGTCGACGTCGTGTTCGGCACCCACAACCTGGGGAACGCGGCCGCGCTGCTCGAACGGGCCCGCTTCGAGGGGCCGGTGGTCGAGATCCTCGAGGAGCACGAGGCCTATCCGTCGGCGCTGCCGGCCCGCCGTGATGCACGCCACAGCGCGTGGGTCACCATCCAGGTCGGGTGCGACAACTCGTGCACGTTCTGCATCGTGCCGATCGTGCGCGGGCCCGAGATCAGCCGGCGCACGGGCGACATCGTGCGCGAGGTCGAGGAGCTCGCCGCCGACGGCGTGCGCGAGATCACCGTGCTGGGCCAGAACGTCAACTCGTACGGACGCGACCTCGGCGCCGGGCAGTACCGCCCGCAGTTCGCCGACCTCCTGCGCGCGCTCGACGCGGTCGACGGCATCGAGCGCATCCGCTTCACGTCACCGCACCCCAAGGACCTGCGTCCCGAGACCATCGCCGCCATGGCCGAGTGTCCGTCGGTGTGCGAGCACCTGCACCTGCCGCTGCAGGCGGGGAGCGACCGCACCCTGTCGCGCATGCACCGCGGCTACACCGCCGAGCGTTATCTGCAGCGCCTCGCGGCCGCGCGCGCGGCCGTCCCCGACCTCGCCGTCACCACCGACCTCATCGTCGGCTTCCCTGGCGAGACCGACGACGACTTCGAGCGCACGCTCGAGGTGGTCGACGAAGCCGCCTACGACGCCGCGTACACGTTCGTGTTCTCGCCCCGCCCGGGTACCCCCGCGGCCGAGATGGTCGACGACTTCGTCGCGCCCGAGGTCGCGCAGGACCGCATGCGCCGCCTCACCGAGGTCGTGGAGCGCCACGCGCTGGCGAAGCACGAGGCGCGCGTCGGCCGCACCGAGTCGCTGCTGCTGGAGGGGCCGTCGAAGAACGACGACACCATGTGGTCGGGCCGCACGCGGCAGAACAAGCTCGTGCACTTCGCACCCGCCGACACCCCCGTCGCCGTCGGGGGCACCGCCGACGTCACCATCACCTACGCCGCGCCGCACTGGCTGCGCGGCGACCTCGTGACCGCCGCGCCGCCGCCCCGCCTGGCGCGCATCCGGATCCCCGTCGCCGCCGCGCCTGTCTGAGCGCGACCTCGTGACCCGCGCGCACCTCGCGATCGTCGGGCCCACCGCCTCCGGCAAGTCGGCGCTCGCGCTCGAGGTGGCGTGCACGCTCGGCGACGTGGAGCTGGTGTCGATCGACTCCATGCAGGTGTACCGGGGCCTCGACATCGGAACGGCCAAACCCAGCCCCGCCGAACAGGCGCAGGTGCCGCACCACCTGGTCGACGTGGCCGAGCCGACCGACGAGTGGTCGGTCGCCCGCTTCCAGCAGGAGGCACGCGCCGTGGTCGTCGACATCGAGGCGCGCGGCAAGCGCGCGCTGCTCGTCGGTGGCACCGGTCTCTACGTGCAGGCAGTCGTCGACCCGCTCACGTTCCCACCGGAGGACCGCGCGGTGCGCGAGGCGATCCTGACCCGATCGGCCGAGCACGACCTGTACGCCGAGCTCACCGCCGTCGATCCCGACGCCGCGGCCGGCATCGAGCCGAGCAACACGCGTCGCCTGGCCCGCGCGCTCGAGGTGATCGAGCTCACGGGACGTCCGTTCTCGTCGTTCGGCACCGGCTTGCAGACCTACGGGCCCACCGTGTTCCCCGTGCACCTCGCCGGGGTGTGGCTCCCACGCGACGTCGTCCACCAGCGCATCGCCGATCGCGTGGTCGAGATGTTCGACGCCGGCTTCGTCGACGAGGTGCGCGCCCTGCGCGACACCGGCGCGCTGTCGCGCACCGCGGCGCAGGCGATCGGCTACCGCGAGGTGCTCGAGCACCTCGACGGGAATGGCCCGTCGCTCGACGCCGTTCTGGATGCCATCGTGATCCGCACCCGTCAGTTCGCCCGCCGCCAGCGGATGTGGTTCCGCCGCGACCCGCGCATCGTCTGGTTCGGTGCACCGGAGAACCCGTGCTCGGTGCTGCCCGCCCTGCTGGCAAGCTGGAGCGCATGACTGCCGTCCGGCTGTCCAAGCTGCACGCCACCGGCAACGACTTCCTCGTGTGGTCGTGGCTCGGTCCTGACTCGTCGGGGTACTCGATCACCGACGACCAGGCGCGCGCGCTCTGCGACCGCCACACCGGCATCGGTGCCGACGGCCTCATCGTCGTGAAGCGGGGCCGCGACGGCGCCGACGCCGAGATGCTCCTCTTCAACGCCGACGGCGGCATCGCCGAGATGAGCGGCAACGGCATGCGCACGCTGGCGTGGGTCGCGGTGCGCCACGGCCTCGGTGCCGACGGCATGCTCGTCGTCGACACCGGCGGCGGCCGGCGCCAGGTCGAGCTCACCCGCGACCCGAGCACCGGCGACGTCACCTTCGCCACCGTCGACATGGGCCCGGTCACCTGGGATCCCGCGCTGATCCCCGTGGCCGTCGACTCGCCCTTCGGCATCACCGCCGAGTTCCACGGCACCCGCTACGAGGGCGACGCGGCCGGAATGGGGAATCCTCACCTCGTGCTCTTCGTCGACGACCCCGCCACCGCCCGGGTCACCCAGCACGGCCCCCACCTCGAGCACGACGAGCGGTTCCCGAAGCGGACCAACGTCGAGTTCGTGCGCGTCGCGCCCGGCGCCACCGACGAGGTCGACATGCGCGTGTGGGAGCGCGGGGTGGGGGAGACCCTCAGCTGCGGCACCGGCGCGTGCGCGACCGCGGCGGTCGCGCACCACCGCGGGCTGGTCGGCGAACGCGTCACCGTGCACGTTCCCGGCGGCGACCTGACCGTCGAGCTGGGGGAGACGATCCGCCTCGGCGGCCCCGGCGTGCACGTGTTCGACGTCGACGTCGACCTCGACCTGGTGCAACCCGCATGAGTCGCCGACGCCTCACCGCGACCGAAGTCGACTTCGACGTCCTGCGCCAGCGCGCGCTGCTCGTCGGCACCGGCATCGGCACGCGCGACGCCGAAGCCGCGCAGGCGTCACTCGACGAGCTCGCGCTGCTCGTCGACACCGCGGGCGCGGATCCGGTCGAGCTCGTGCTGCAACGGCGCGACGCGCCCGACCCCGCGACCTACATCGGCTCCGGCAAGGCGAAGGAGCTGCAGGAGCTCGCCGAGGCGATCGACGTCGACCTCGTCGTGTTCGACGACGAGCTCACACCGGCGCAGCAACGCAACCTGGAGAAGCTGTTCAAGGTCGACGTCGTCGACCGCGTCGCGCTGATCCTCGACATCTTCGCCCAGCACGCGCGCAGCCAGGAGGGCATGGTTCAGGTCGAGCTGGCGCAGCTGCGCTACCGGCTCCCGCGCCTGCGCGGCCGCGGCCTCCAACTCAGCCAGCAGGGAGCCGGCGGTGGCGCCCGCGGCGGACTGGTCGGCAACCGCGGTCCCGGTGAGACCCAACTCGAGGTCGATCGCCGGCGGATCCAGACGCGCATCGCGCGCCTCGAGCGCGAGCTCCAAACCCTCGCCAAGAACCGCGACACCCAACGCAAGAGCCGGCGGCGCAGCGCGCGTTCCACCGTGGCGCTGGTCGGCTACACGAACGCGGGCAAGTCCACCCTGCTCAACCGCCTCACCGACGCCGACGTCCTCGTCGAGGACCGCCTCTTCTCGACGCTCGACCCGACCACCCGCCAGCTTCGCCTCCCCGGTGGCGAGACCGTCCTCGCCTCCGACACCGTCGGCTTCGTGCAACGCCTCCCGCACCAGCTCGTCGAGTCGTTCCAGTCGACGCTCGAAGAGGTGGTCGAGGCCGACCTCCTCGTCCACGTCGTCGACGCCGGTTCGGCCGACGCCGAGCAGCAGATCGAGGCGGTGCGTTCGGTGCTCCACGACATCGGTGCGGGGCACGTCCCCGAGCTGCTCGTGCTCAACAAGGTCGACGTCGCCAACGAGATCGACGTCAAGGCGCTGCTCGCCGCGCACCCGCGGGCCGTCGTCGTGTCTGCGGTCACAGGTGAAGGCGTGAGTGTGCTCTTGGACACCCTTGCAGCCCGTTTGCGTTCCCTCGCTCCTATCGTGGAGCTACTGGTGCCGTACGAGCGCGGGGACGTGGTCGCCGCGCTCCACCGTGAGGGCGAGGTGCTCGTGGAAGTGCACGCGGAGGGCGGGAGCCGGGTGCGGGCGCGTCTGCCCGCGCCCACCGTCACTCGCTTCGGCGAGTTCGTCGTCAACCAGCGAGCGTGACCGAGGGTTCCACCGCGCTCCCGACCGATCGACTGCTCGATGCACTCGGCGTCGCGATCGTGGTGTTCGACGTCGAGGGGCAGGTCGTCTTCGCCAACCGGCCCGCGCGCGCCGACCTCGACGTGCTCGGCGGGCCCCGCGGCGGCGACGCCGCCGACCGGTTCGAACAGGGGCTCGAGCTCGTCGACGTCGCCGGTCGGCCGATCCCGCACGACGAGTTCCCGTCGGTGCGCACACTGCGGACAGGCGAGGCCCTTTCCGGCTTCGTGATGGGTGCGCGGTCACGCGCGTACCCGGGCACGGTCTGGACGACGGTGACCACGCAGGTGCTGCGCGATGAGGACGGCGCGATCTCGGGCGTCGTCTGCTCGTTCTACGACACCACCGCCGAGCAGCGCGCGCTGGCCGCGTTGCGGGCGTCGGAGGAGCGCTTCCGGCTCATCGCCGAGAACGCGGCCGACGTCGTCTACCGCATCAGCGTCGGTGACGCACCCCACTTCGACTACGTCAACCCCGCGGTCGAGGCGGCGCTGGGCTACACGCCGCAGGAGTTCTACGACGATCCGTCGTTGGTCCTGAGGGTCACCCACGACGATGACGTCGAGCAGGTGCGGGCGCTCGGGTACGAAGGCGTCGACGAGATGAGGTCGATGCAACTGCGCATGGTGCGTCGTGACGGCACGCAGATCTGGACCGAGCACCGGGTGGTGCCGCTGCGGAACTCCGCGGGTGAGGTGGTCGCCGCCACCGGCATCGCACGCGACGTCACCGCGCTCAAGGTGAAGGAGGCCTTCCTCAGCCACCGCGCCCTCCACGATCCGTTGACCGGCCTGCCCAACCGCGTGCTCCTGCTCGATCGGCTCGAGGCCGCGCTGGCGCGCATCCGCCGCCACCCCGCGCACCTCGCGGTGCTCTACCTCGACCTCGACCGGTTCAAGACCGTGAACGACAACCTCGGCCACGAGGTCGGCGACCGGCTGCTGCAGGTGGTCGGGCAGCGGTTGCAGGAGACGTTGCGGCCATCCGACAGCGTGGCGCGCCTCGGCGGCGACGAGTTCGCGGCGATCCTGAACGACCTCCACGAACCGGCCGAGGCCATGCAGGTCGCAGAGCGGCTCCTCGCCGTCGTCGCCGAGCCGATCGACCTGGGCAACAGCCCGCTCGTGACCACCGTGAGCATCGGCATCGCGTACGCGGACCACGGCGAAGGCAGCGCGGGCGAGCTGCTGCGCCGCGCCGACTTCGCGATGTACTCGGCCAAGGACCACGGTCGCGCTCGAGTCGAGCGCTACGGCGGGCCCGACGCGCCCGGACCGACGGCGGACGACGACCGTTAGCCTGCGGCCGATGCCCTCCGACCCGTCGGCCTTCGTCCCGCCGCCGTATCCGCACGACCGTCTCGGCCCCGTCCGCGCCACGGCCGCCGCGGTGCCGGGCGGGATGCTCGACGCGTCGGTGGGGACGCCGGTCGACCCGATGCCCGCAGTGGTGCTCGACGCGCTCGCCGCCGCCGCGCCCGGCGCGACCGGGTACCCGGCCACCATCGGCAGCCCGGCATTCCGCGACGCCGCGGTCGGGTGGGTCGAGCGCCGCTTCGGCTGCCCGCTCACCACCGACGACGTGATCGCCTGCATCGGCACCAAGGAGGTCGTGGCGTCCCTCCCACGGATGCTCTCGCTGCGCGACCCGTCGCGCGACACCGTCCTCTACCCCGCGGTGGCGTACCCCACCTACGAGATGGGTGCGCTCCTCGCCGGGCTGCGCGCGGTGCCGGTGCCGGTCGACGACGACTGGCACCTCGACCTCGCCCGCGTCGATCCGGCCGACGCCGACCGCGCGCTGCTGCTGTGGCTCAACGATCCGAGCAACCCGACCGGCGCGGTCGCGTCGCCGCAGGGGATGGTCGACGCGGTCGAGTGGGCCCGGGCGCGGGGGGTCGTCGTCGCCAGCGACGAGTGCTATGCGGAGTTCACGTACGACGCCGCTGGCGCGCCGACGGCACCGGTCACCGCCCTGCACGCGGGAGCCGACGGGGTCCTCGTCGTCCACTCGCTGTCGAAGCGATCGAACATGGCCGGGCTGCGGGCCGGGTTCGTCGCCGGCGACCGGTCGTTGGTCGGCTACCTCGGCGAGATGCGAAAGCACGGCGGGTTGATGATGCCGGCACCGATCCAGGCCGCCGCCGCGGCCGCGCTGGGTGATGACGAGCACGTCCGCGAGCAGCAGGCGCGGTACGCGCGCCGGCGTGCGATCGCGCTGCCCGCGCTCGAGTCGCGCGGGCTGGTGCACGACGGCGGCTCGTCCACCTTCTACCTCTGGTTGCGCGACGCCGACCGCGCGCGCGACGGCTGGGCCATCGCCGAGGACCTCGCCACGACCGGGCTCGTCGTCGCGCCGGGCGACTTCTACGGCACCGCCAGCACCGACCACGTGCGGGTGGCGCTCACCCTCTCCGACGACCAGGTCCAGCTCCTGTGCGAACGGGCCGCCCTCTCGGGTTGACGGCAAATAGCCTTCCCGCCATGGCTGAGTCACCGGAAGTGCTCGAGAAGACGATCACCGCGCTCTGGGACGGTCGCGACGACCTGTTCGCGGTGCTCCCCGAGGCTGACGCCCGCGCCGCGGTCCTGCAGGCGGTCGAGCTGCTCGACACCGGTGAAGCGCGCGTGGCCGAGGTGGTGGGCGACGAGGTCGTCGTCCACCAGTGGTTGAAGTACGCGGTGCTGCTGCTGTTCCGCCTCTCCCACATGGAGACCATCGAGCTCGGGCCCTTCGAGTACGCCGACAAGATCCCGCTGAAGCGTCACTTCCAGCGCCACGGCGTGCGGGTGGTGCCGGGCGCGTCGGCCCGCTGGGGCTCGTACCTGGCGCCGGGCGCGGTGATGATGCCCAGCTACGTCAACATCGGCGCGCGCGTCGGCGCCGACTCGATGGTCGACACGTGGGCGACGGTCGGCTCGTGCGCCCAGATCGGCGAGCGGGTGCACCTCTCCGGCGGGGTCGGCATCGGCGGTGTGCTCGAGCCTCCGCAGGCCGCGCCGGTGATGGTGGGCGACGACTCGATGATCGGGTCGCGCTGCATCGTCGCCGAAGGTGCGCGCGTCGGCGACGGCGTGGTGCTCGGCGCCGGCTGCATCCTCACCGGCTCGATCCCGGTGATCGACGCCGAGACCGGCGACGAGCTCTCGCGCGGCGTCGTGCCCGATTGGTGCGTCGCGATCTCCGCCACCCGCACCCGGTCGTACACCGGCGGCGACTTCGGGTTGCCGTGCGTGCTGGTGGTGAAGCGCCTCACCGAGGGCGAGCGCCACGACAAGTCGAAGCTCAACGACATCCTGCGCGACCACGGCGCGGCGACATGACCAGCACGTCGACGGCCGGCGTCCTCGAGGCCGACGCCGCCGACCTGCTCGGGCTCACCACCGCGCTGGTCGCGGTGCGGTCGGAGAGCCACCACGAGGCCGAGCTCGCCGACCTCGTCGAGGCGCGCCTGCGCCAGCGCGCGCCGTCGCTGGCCATCGACCGCATCGACGCCAACGTCGTCGTGCGCACCGAGCTCGGACGAGACCGGCGGGTGTTGCTCGGTGGGCATCTCGACACCGTGCCCGCGAACGCCGGGAACGAGGTGCCGCGCGTCGAGGGCGACGTGCTGCACGGCCTCGGCGCCGCCGACATGAAGAGCGGCCTCGCGGTGCTGCTGCGCCTGGCCGAGGATCTCCACGCCAGCTTCCTCGAGGATGGCGCGTCGCGGGCCGCGCACGACGTGACCCTCGTCTTCTACGAGGCCGAGGAGGTGCGCGACGAGTTCAACGGGCTCGGCATCGTCATGCGTGCCCGGCCGGAGCTGCTCGCCGCCGACTTCGCGGTGTTGCTCGAACCGACCGACGGTTGGGTCGAGGCCGGGTGCCAGGGCGTGCTCGTGGCCAAGGCCGGGTTCGACGGCGAGCGTGCGCACGCGGCACGTCCCTGGATGGGCAGCAACGCCATCCACACCGCGGCCGAGGTGCTGGCGCGCCTCGCGGCCCACGAGACCGACGTCGTCGACGTCGACGGCCTCGCGTTCCGCGAGTCGTTCCAGGTGGTCGGGATCGAGGGTGGCGTGCAGGGCAAGCACAACGTGGTGCCCGATCGCTGCACCGTCACCGTGAACCGGCGGTTCGCGCCGAAGTACACGCCGGCCGAGGCCGAGGCGCAGGTGCGCGAGCTGCTCGAGGGCGCCGACGACATCGAGATCCTCCAGGCGCAGATGGCCGCACCCCCCAACCTCACCGATCCGCTGGTCGACGAGTTCGTGAGCGGCTTGTCGCTGTCGGTGCGACCGAAGCTGGGCTGGACCGACGTGGCGCGCTTCGCGGCCATGGGTGTGCCCGCGGTCAACTTCGGCCCCGGCGACCCCGAGATCGCGCACACCCAGGGCGAGCTCGTCACCCGGGCGTCGGTCGAGCAGTGCTACGACGCGCTCGGGCGCTTCGTGGGAGTGGTGGCGTAGGGTCCGCCCGTGCCCACGATTCACGCCAACGGGATCGACATCTACCACGAGCGGCGGGGGAGCGGTCCTCGTCTCCTCTACTTCCAGGGCAGCGGCCAGACGCTGGCGAAGTCGGGGATGATGGTCGACGGCTGGGCCAAGCAGTTCGACGTCGTCGCGTTCGACCAGCGCGGCCTCGGCCAGACCGAGATCCCGCCGGGTCCCTACGAGATGGCCGACTACGCGGCCGATGCGGCGGCGTTGCTCGACGCCATCGGCTGGGAATCGTGCCGGGCCGTCGGCACCAGCTTCGGCGGGATGGTGGCGCAGGAGTTCGCGGTCACCTGGCCCGAGCGGGTCGAGCGCCTGGGGCTCGTGTGCACGTCGCCCGGCGGTGCGTACGCCTCCTACCCGCTGCACAAGCTGGCGGAGATGCCCCCCGAAGCGGCCAAGGCGCTCGGACCGAAGCTGCTCGACGGTCGCTTCACGCCCGAGTGGCTCGCCGGGCACGACGACGACCGGGCCCTGGTCGAGATGATCACCACGATGCAGGGAGCACCCGTCGACGAGGAGACGCGGCGGGGCGAGCTCGCGCAGCTCGACGCCCGGAGCCGTCTCGACGTGCTCGACCGACTGGGCAAGATCACGTGCCCGACGCTGGTCGCGGGCGGCAGGTACGACCACATCGCCCCGCCGGAGAACTCGGAGAAGATCGCCGAGCTGATCCCGCACGCCGAGCTGCGCTTCTACGAAGGTGGGCACATCTTCTTCCTGCAGGATCCCCAGGCGATCCCCGATGTCATGGAGTTCCTGGCCGCCGACTGATGGAAGCACTGCCGCTGCTCCTGATCCACGGGATCGGGTCGACGCGAGCGTTCTGGGACCCGATCGTGCCGATGCTCGGAGACTCCTTCACCTGTGTCGCGATCGACGTCCCCGGTTTCGGCGCCGCATCCCCGATCGGGGCGCCGGTCACGGTGGCGCGACTCGCGGCGGCGATCGCGGAGGACGATCGCGGGCCGGTGGTGGTCGTTGGCCACTCGCTCGGCGGGATGATCGCCCAGGAGCTCGCACTGCTCGCGCCTGACCGCGTGCGCGGGCTCGTGCTGTGCAACACGATCCCGGGCGTCACCGACGGCGCGCGCGAGTTCAACCCCGTGCTCGCGGACCTGGCCGAGGCCCACGGCGCCGGCGCCGCCGCCGAGGCATTGCTGCCCGCCATGTTCGGACCGAGGCCGCTCGAGAACACCGAGCCGGCCCGGGAGCGCTTCCTCGTCGACATGCGCTCGTCCGCAACCGCGTCGCTGGCGGCCGCTTTCCGTGCCGTCTTGAGCTTCGACGCGCGCGACCGGCTGCCTTCGCTCCGTGACGCCGGCATGCCTGCGCTCGTCGTC
>DASUAS010000168.1:0-21194 GCA_035763625.1 Acidimicrobiia bacterium | reverse complement strand
GGCGGCGCGGCGGTTGCCGACGCATTCCGGTCGACCGTGTGCGAGCTCGCGGGGTCGATGGGCATCGCCGCCCAGACTGCCGGCGCCCCCGAGCAGCTCCTCCTGTCGTTGCGCGGGAGCGGCCAGGCGCTCTACGTGGGTCTGCTCGAGGACGCGTACGTCGTCGCCAGCGAGCCCTACGGCCTGGTGGAGGAGACCCGCACCTACCTCCGCATGGACGGCGAGACCCCGGCCGACCCCGAGCGCGCTGCCGCGACGCGCGGCCAGGTGGTCGTGCTCGACTCGGCTCGCGCCGGCACCCTCGACGGGATCGAGCGCCACGCGTTCGACGGGACGCGGCTCCCCGTGCGCGACGACGAGCTGCAGCACGCGGAGATCACGACCCGCGACATCGACCGGGGGGAGTTCCCGCACTTCCTGCTCAAGGAGATCTCCGAGGCGCCGGCGTCGTTCCGCAAGACGCTGCGGGGCAAGGTGGTGGAGCGCGACGGTCGCCTGACGGTCGCGCTCGGCTCCGACACCATGCCCGACTCGGTGCGGGCGCGCCTGCGCGACGGCAGCATCCGGCGGGTCGTGGTGATCGGTCAGGGCACAGCCGCGATCGCGGGGCAGAGCCTCGCCGCGGTGCTCACCGCCCTGGCCGACGACCACCTGCGCGCCGACGCCGTCGTCGCCACCGAGCTCAGTGGCTTCCAGCTCCGCGACGACATGTCGGACACCCTCGTCGTCGCGATCAGCCAGAGCGGCACCACCACCGACACCAACCGCACGTCCGATCTCGCCCGGGCCCGCGGTGCGGCGGTGCTCGCCATCGTCAACCGCCGCAACAGCGACCTGGTCGACAAGGCCGACGGGGTGCTCTACACGTCGGACGGGCGCGACGTCGAGATGGCGGTGCCGTCGACCAAGGCCTTCTATGCGCAGATCGCGGCCGGCTACCTGCTCGCGATCGCCATCGCCACCGAGGTGGGCGCGAACGGCACGGTCGCGAGCGCTGACGCGGTCCACCAGATCCTCGAAGCACTCCGCGCGCTCCCCGACGCGATGACGCGAGTGCTCGCGAGTCAGTCCGCGATCGCCGGCGTCGCGCAGCGGCACGCGCTGTCGCGCCGCTACTGGGCCGTGGTCGGCAACGGGCGCAACCGGATCGCCGCCGCCGAGGTGCGGGTGAAGGCGTCGGAGCTCTGCTACAAGTCGATCTCGTTCGACGCCACCGAGGACAAGAAGCACATCGACCTGTCGGCCGAACTCTGGTGCTGGTGTGCGCGGCGGGCCTGCAGGGGTCGAACGCCGACGACGTCGCCAAGGAGATCGCGATCTACCGCGCGCATCGCGCCGCGCCGATCGTGATCGCCACCGAGGGCGAACGGCGCTTCGACGCCGCGCTCGAGACCATCGCGGTTCCCGCGGTGCACCCCGACGTCGCGTTCGTGCTCTCCGCCATGGCCGGCCACCTCTTCGGCTACGAAGCCGCGCTCGCGATCGACACGTCGGCGCGCCCGCTGCGCGAAGTGCGCGCCGCGGTGCAGGCGGTCGTGTCGCAGGGCGGTTCGGGCGACGAGCTCCTGCTGCACCTGGCGCCGGCGATCGAAGGGCCGGCGGCCGCGTTCCTCGACGGTCTGCGCGTCGGCGGCTACGACGGCCACCTCGAGGCCGGCACCGCGGTGCGCATCGCCTCGCTGCTCCGCTACGCGACTGGCATGCTCCCGCTCGACGTGTACCAGATCGAGCACGGCGCGGTCGGCACGCCGAGCCGGGTCGTGGAAGATCTCACCGCTGCGCTCACCGCCGGCATCGAGGAGCTCACCCGTCCCGTCGACGCGATCAAGCACCAGGCCAAGACGGTCACCGTCGGGATCTCGCGCTCCGACGAGGAGCTGCTGCAGGTCGCGCTGGCACGTGAGGTGATCGCCGCAGGCGCGGCGCGCGATTCGCTCAGCTACCGCGCGCTGCGCACGCTCGTTGCGCTCGACCCCGCGGTGGTCGAGGTGATCGGGTTCACCCGGTACCGGGTCGACGGCGACGTCGAGAGCGACGACGCCACCATCCACGTGGTCGACCGCGGCGGCATCTCGACCAACCTCCGTTCGCGCACCGACGACGACCCGCGTCTGCTCGGCACCAAGCACCGGGTGGCCACGCAGCACGAGGTCACGGTGGCGCGCGGGCGGCGTGACGGCCGCACGATGGTGATCGTGCCCGAGGTGAAGGACAACGTCACCGTCGGGCTCACGCTGCTGCACGCGCGCTTCGCCGATCACCTCCCGTCCGACGTCGCCCGCACGGTGCTGCAGGGCTACCAGGGCCGGTACGGCGCGTTGCGCGACGCGGTCACCGAGACCGCGCCGACGTTCGACGACGCCCGCCTCGCCACCTTCGACCTCGTCGACCTCCTCACCGAGCCGGTGTACGTCCTCGCCGACCGTTGGCGCTGACGTGCCTGGGACGGACGCGCCTCTCGGCATCCGAGGGCTCGGCACCGATCTGGTCGAGATCGAGCGGTTTCGGCTCGCGCTGCGACGCCGGGTGTCGCTCCCCGATCGGCTCTTCACCGAGGGTGAGCAGCGCTACGCATACGAGCACCACGATCCGGTGTCGCGCCTGGCGGTCCGCTTCGGAGCCAAGGAGGCTGTGATGAAGGCACTCGGCGCGGGGCTCGGTGCGTTCGCGTTCCGCGACGTCGAGGTCGTGCGCGACGACGACAGTGGCGCGCCTTCCCTCGCGCTCCACGGCGCGGCCGCGGCGCGGGCGACCGCGCGAGGCGTGCTCGCGTGGCACGTGTCCCTCACCCACACCGACACCACCGCGATGGCGGTCGTGCTCGCGCTGGGCTGAGGGGACTCGTCAACGTGGACGTCGTCCTCACCCCCGAGCAGATGGGCGCGGCCGACCGGCGCACCATCGCCGCCGGTACGCCGGTCGAGGTGCTCATGGACCGGGCCGGCCGCGCGGTGGCGTGGACGGTCCGGCGCGCGCTGCCGGGCGCGTACGGCCGGCGTGTCGCCGTCGTGTGCGGCAAGGGCAACAACGGCGGCGACGGTCTCGTCGCGGCACGGGTCCTCGCGTCGTGGGGCGTCCGCACCACGGTGTTCGAGCTCGCCGCCGGCATCGACCGTCGTCGGTGTGCGCGCGCGTTCGCCGCCGCCGACGTGGTGGTCGACGCGATGTACGGCACCGGGTTCCGCGGGACGCTCGATGGCGATGCCGCGTGGGTCGTCGAGCAGCTGGAAGCGTTCGACGGCGAGGTGGTGGCGGTCGACATCCCCTCCGGCGTCGACGGGCTCACCGGGACCTTCTGGGGCCCGACCGTCCGCGCCACGCGGACGGTCACGTTCGCAGCGCGCAAGCCCGGTCTCGTGTTCGAACCGGGCCGCTCGCGCGCGGGGCAGATCGTGGTCGCCGACATCGGCATCGCGCCCGCCGAGGGCATCGAGCATCCGATCGGCCTGGTCGACGCCGCCGACGTCGGCGCGTGGCTCCCGTCGCGAGCTCCCGACGCGCACAAGTGGACGTCGGGAGTGCTCGTCGTCGGGGGTTCGGGCGGCATGACCGGCGCGCCGCTGCTGGTGAGCCACGCCGCCATGCGCGCCGGCGCAGGCATCGTGTGGTGCGCGCTCCCGGGTGACGACGCCGCCCACCGCGCCTCGGGCGGCGAGGTGATCACCAAGGCGCTCCCCGCCGACGAGCCCGCGGGCACCCTGGCCCGGGGCGCGCTCGAGACCCTGCTCGCCGACGTCGGGCGCTTCGCCGCATTGGCCGTCGGCCCGGGATTGGGGGGCGCGGGCGAACCCGACCTGCAGTTCGTGGTGCGCGGACTCGTCGCCGAGGCCCGACCACCGCTCGTGCTCGACGCCGACGGGCTCAACGCGCTGGCTGGCGACTTCACGTCGCTCCGCGCTCGCCGCACGCTGGGCGCGGCGACCGTGCTCACACCCCACGCGGGGGAGTACGAGCGCCTCATGGGCGCTCCGGTGGGAGGCGACCGCCTCGGCGCCGCCCGGGCGCTCGCCGATCGGTCGGGCGCGGTCGTGCTGCTCAAGGGACCCGGGACCGTCGTCGCCGGACCCGACGGCGCGGTGGTGCTCAACCCGACCGGGGGGGCCGAGCTGGCCACCGCGGGCAGCGGCGACGCGCTCAGCGGCATCATCGCGGGGTTCCTCGCCCGGGGCGCGGACGCGTTCCGGGCCGCCGCCGCCGGGGCATGGGTCCACGGGCGCATCGCCGACCGCCTGGTGGAGACCGACGGCCCCGGCGTGATCGCCAGCGACCTGGTCGCCGGGATCGGCCGTACGCTGCAGGAATTGGGAGTGAAGCCGTGACCCCCGAGCCGAGCCCCGACGCGCTGGCCGACGCCGCCCGGGCGGTCTGGAGCGAGGTCGACCTCGACGCGATCCGCGCCAACGTCGAGGCCCTCCGTGCGGTCGCCGCTCCCGCTGCGCTCCTCGCGGTGGTGAAGGCCAACGGCTACGGCCACGGCGCGGTGCCGGTGGCCCGGGCCGCGCTCGCGGCCGGCGCCGCGTGGTTGGGTGTCGCCCGGATCGAGGAGGGCGAGCAGCTGCGCGGGGCGGGCATCGACGCGCCGATCATGCTCCTGTCGGAGCCGGCACCCCGGGTCGCGGCGCGCGTCGTCGCCGCCGACCTCACGCCGGTCGTGTACACCGAGGTCGGCATCGACGCGCTGGCAAAGGCGGTGGCCGACTCCGGACGAGGCACGTCCCTCGACGTGCACCTCAAGGTCGACACGGGCATGCATCGCGTCGGGTGCGCACCCGACGACGCGCTCGCGCTCGCCCGCGCGATCGTGGCGCGCGACGAGCTGACCTTCGCCGGGGTGTGCACGCACCTCGCGGTCGCCGACGAGCCCGCCGATCCGTACACCGGCGAGCAGCTCGCGCGCTTCGACGCGGTGCTCGACGCGCTCGACGGCATCGGGTTGCGGCCACCTCTCGCGCACGCCGCCAACTCGGCCGGCCTGCTCGTCGCCGGCGCGCGCTACGACCTCGTGCGCGTCGGCATCGCGTGCTACGGCCTCCCGCCCGCGCCGGCGGTGGCCGACGGTGACGTCGTGCTCCGACCCGCTTTGTCGCTGCGGGCGCGGATCACCTTCGTGAAGACGCTTCCCGCGGGCGCGCGGGTGTCGTACGGGCTGCGCGCCGGCGTGGGCGCGTCGGGCCGGGTCGCGACGGTGCCCGCGGGCTACGCCGACGGTGTGCCCCGCAACCTCGGCATGGTGGGCGGCGAGGTGCTGATCGGCGGACGGCGGCGGCCGATCGTCGGCATGGTCACGATGGACCAGCTCCTCGTCGACCTGGGCGACGTGCCCGCCGAGCCCGACGACGACGTGGTCCTCATCGGCCGCCAGGGAGACGACGAGATCACCGCCACCGAGTGGGGCGAGCGGCTGGGCACCATCTCCTACGAGGTGGTCACGGGCATCGGCGCCCGCGTCCCGAGGACGTACGTGGGCGACGGTTCGTGATCCCTGCATCGGGCTGCTGAGGTGGCTCCGAAGGCGCTGAAGCGCACCGGCCTGGTCGCCGGCGCCACCGCGGGCGCCATCGGCCTGGCGTACGCGACCGAGCGCGCGCTCGTCGCGCGCCTTCGTCACCGCGACGACCCCGACGCCGGAGAGGCGTTGGTGCCGGTGTTCGACGAGGCGCGCATCCTCGACAGCCACGACGGCGGCACCATCTACACCCTCTCCCGGGGTGGAGGCTCCCGGGGTGGAGGCTCCCGGGGTGGAGGCTCGCGAGGTGGAGGCTCCCGGGGTGGAGGACCGGTGGTCGTGTTCTGCCACGGGGTGACGTTGTCGTCGCGGGTCTGGGCCAAGCAGTTCGACTCGTTCCCCGCGGCCGGGTTCCGCGCCGTCGCCTTCGACTCGCGCGGCCACGGCGAGTCCCGCGCCGGGGAGACCGGTCATTCGCTCGACAACCTCGCCGACGACCTGCGCACCGTGCTCGAAGCGCTCGACCTGCGCGACGTGGTGCTCGTCGGTCACTCGATGGGCGGCATGTCGGTGCAGGCGTTCGCCATCCGCCACCCCGACGTCGTCGACGAGCGGGTGTGTGGTCTCGTGCTGCTCTCGACGTCGTCGTACAACCTCGTCAGCGACGCCCGGCGCGTCCGTGGTGCGGTCGACACGGTGGTGAAGGTCGGTCCCGACGTCGCGACCTTCATGCGGCAACGCAACCTGGGCCTGCTGCTCGCGCGGATCGGCTTCGGCGACGACCCGATTCCCAGCCACGTCGAGGCCACGCGCCAGATGCTCGCGGGTTGCAACCGGCAGACGACACGTGAAGCGGTGTCGGCGCTGCTCGCGCTCGACCTCACCGAGGGACTCCCGAAGGTGCACGTGCCCACCCTCGTCGTGGTGGGCACCGCCGACGCCCTCACGCCGCCACGCGACGCGCGCCGGATCGCCGAGATGGTGCCGGACGCGCGGCTGGTCGAGTTCGAGGGCGGTGGCCACATGCTCATGTACGAGCGCAGCGACGAGCTCGATGCGCTGATCATGGACTTCGCGCGCGGGTGTGCGACGGAACGGATCCAACCCGCGCCGCCTCGGATCGACGTCGAGCAGTCGTCCGCGAGCTGAACGTGATCACCGACGTCCCCGGGGTCCTCGCCGGGCACTGGACGGGCACGGCGACCGGGGTGACCGTCGTGGTGCTGCCGCCCGACACCGTCGGGTCGGTCGAGATCCGCGGCGGCGCGCCCGCGACGCGGGAGCTCGCGGTGCTCGACCCGTTCGCCACCGTCGAGCACGTCGACGCGATCGTGCTCACCGGCGGCTCCGCGTTCGGTCTGGCCGCGGCTGACGGCGTGATGCGCGCGCTCGCCGAGCAGGGCCGCGGGTTCCCGACGCGGGGTGGTCCGGTGCCGATCGTGCCGGCCGCCGCGATCTTCGACCTCGTGGTCGCAGGCGACGAACGTCCGGGCGCCGACGAGGGCCGGGCCGCGTTGGCTGCCGCGCTCGCGACCTCGTCCGGGCTCGCCCCGCCGCTCGAGCGCGGGCGCGTCGGCGCGGGCCGGGGCGCCAGCGTGGCGAAGTGGCGGGGTGCCGAGCACGGCGCGACCGGGGGTGTCGGCAGCGCATCGCTGCGTGACGGGGAGGTCGTGGTCGGCGCGCTGGTCGTCGTCAACGCGGTCGGCGACGTCGTCGCGGCCGACGGCACCCCGATCGTCGCCTCGCAGGCTCCGCCCGAGGTGCCCGGCTTCCCCGAGGCGGCGCCGTTCGAGTCACCCGCATCCGGCGGCGCCGAGGCAGGAGGTGCGAGCGGAACCAACACGACGCTCGCGGTGGTCGTCACCAACGCGCGCTGCACCAAGCTCGAGTGCCACCTCCTCGCCCGCAGCGCCAACCACGGCCTGGCCCGCGCCATCCACCCGTCGCACACCCGTCACGACGGCGACCTCGCGTTCGCATGCGCGACGGGCGCGGTCGATGCCCACTTCGACCGCCTCCGCGTCATGGCCACCGACGTCACCTCGTCGGCGGTGCGCGACGCGGTCGCGTACCATCGGAAGCCGTCCTGACCGGGACGCCCTGACGATTCGGGTCCTGCGGTGCCGATGCTCGAACCACCTCCGTTCGCCTCGTGGGCCGACCTCGAACGCGAGGCGCTCGCGTGCACGAAGTGCCCGCTGGCGACGACGCGCACGCAGGTGGTGTTCGGCGTCGGCGATCCGCACGCCGACCTCCTGTTCGTGGGGGAGGGTCCGGGCGAGCAGGAGGACCTCACCGGCGAGCCGTTCGTGGGGCGGGCCGGGCGCCTCCTCACCAGCCTGATCGAAGGCATCGGGCTCACCCGCGCGCAGGTGTACATCGCCAACGTGGTGAAGTGCCGGCCGCCGGGCAACCGCGATCCGCTCCCGCTCGAGATCGAGTCGTGCCGCCCGTACCTCGAGGCGCAGCTCGGCTTCATCGATCCGCGTGTGGTGGTGACGCTCGGCAACTTCTCCACCAAGCTGCTGCTCGACACGAAGGACGGCATCACGAAGTTGCGGGGCCGGGAGTTCCCGATCGGCGACGGCGCGGTGCTCATCCCCGTCTTCCATCCGTCGGCGGTGTTGCGCAACGGGGGTGCCGCGTTGGCGCAGGCTCGCGCCGACTTCGTCACCATCAAGCGCGCGCTGGCACGCGTGTCGAGCCGATCGTGACGCTCCACACGACGACGCACGACGCGGCGCAGACGCACGCGTTGGGGCAGCGCATCGGCGCGCTGCTGCGGGCGGGCGACGTCGTCGTGCTCGACGGCGACCTCGGCACCGGCAAGACCGTGCTGGCCAAGGGGATCGCGGTCGCGCTCGGGATCGACGAGCCGGTGGTGAGTCCGACGTTCACGGTGGTGCGCGAGTACGACGCGCCGACGCCGCTCGTGCACGTCGACGTGTACCGGCTCGACCACCTCCAGGAGCTGCACGACCTCGGGTTCGACGACCTCGTCGGTGGTGAAGCGGTGACCCTTGTCGAGTGGGGTGATCGGGTGAGTGCCGCACTGCCGCGTGACCGCCTGCGCGTGCTGCTCGAGCCGGGTGAGGGCGACGACGACCGCGTCGTGTCGATCGACGCCGCCGGCACCGCCTGGGGCGAGCGCCGTGACGCGCTCGTCGCCGCGGTGGGTGGTTGACGTGCTGCTGCTCGCGCTCGACACGTCGACTGCACAGGTGTCGGTGGCGTTCGGCGACGGCGGCGCCGTGCTCGGCTCCGTCCAGCTCGGCGGCGGACGCCGCCACGCCGAGCAGCTCGCGCCGGCGATCGAGTACCTCCGCGACGAGTGCGGGGTGCGCCTCGACCACCTCGCGGCGATCGCGGTCGGCACCGGTCCCGGGCTCTTCACCGGCCTGCGCGTCGGCGTGACGACGGCGAAGGTCATGGCGCAGGCCCTGCGCATCCCGGTGGTCGGGGTGCCGAGCCTCGACCTGGTCGCGTACCCGCTGCGCCACTCCGAGCGCACCGTCGTCGCGGTGCTGGACGCCCGTCGCCGCGAGGTGTTCGCGGCCCGCTACCAACCGGTGCCGGGCGGGGTGCAGCGCGTGTCCGACTACGCGGTGCACGTGCCGACGGAGCTGGTCGCGGAGCTGATGGCCGATGTGGGGGAGTCGCCGCACGGCCTGCTGCTGGCCGGCGACGGCGTGGCGCGGTTCCCCGACGAGTTCGCCGCGCTCGAGCACGCCGAGGTGGCCGGGCCAGAGTACGCGTCGCCGAGCGTGGCCGCCCTCGTCGCGCTGGCGACCGCACGCGCCGAGCGCGAGGAGTTCGAGCAGCCGGCCGACGTGCGCCCGCTCTACCTGCGCCGGAGCGACGCCGAGATCGCGTGGGAACGCCAGGCGATCGGGCGCGAGCCGGCAGTTGGGGACACGGGCCGCCCGGTGAGCGGTGAGTGAGCCCGCAGTGGAGGTGCACGTGCAGCCCATGCGCCGTCGCCACCTCCGGTCGGTGCTGCGCATCGAGCAGCAGGTGTACCCGCGCCCCTGGAGCTCGTCGTTGTTCATGTCGGAGCTCGCGCTGCATTCGACGCGCGCCTACTACGTCGCGCGGATCGGCCGCGATCTCGTGGGATACGCGGGCCTGATGATGACGCTCGACGAGGCACACGTCACGACCATCGCCGTGGATCCGAAGCGACACCGCGGGAAGGTCGGAACGCGCCTGCTCCTCGTCCTCGTCCGTGAGGCGATCACGCGTGGCGCGACCGCGGTGACGCTCGAGGTGCGCATGTCGAACGTCGGCGCGCAGGATCTCTACCGCCGCTTCGGCTTCGCGCCCGTCGGTGTGCGCAAGAACTACTACCAGGAGGTCAACGAGGACGCGCTGGTGATGTGGGCGCGCGACGTCGACCAGCCGGAGTACGCGGCGCTGCTCGACTCGATCGAGCGCATGCTCCCCGGCGAGACCGTCGTGGAGGAAGGGCGGCGCTGGTGACCCTCATCCTCGGCATCGAGACGTCGTGCGACGAGACCGCCGCCGCCGTCGTCGAAGACGGCCGCACCATCTGGTCGTCGGTCGTGTCGAGCCAGGTCGACCTGCACGCCCGCTTCGGCGGCGTCGTGCCCGAGGTCGCGAGCCGCGCCCACGTCGAGCTCATCACTCCGGTGGTCGCCGAGGCGCTGGTCGAGGCGGGCGTCGAGCTCGCCGAGCTCGACGCGGTCGCCGCGTGCCACGGCCCCGGGCTCGCGGGCGCGCTGCTGGTGGGCGTCGCCGCGGCCAAGGGCCTCGCGCTCGCCGCCGGGCTCCCGTACGTGGGGGTCAACCACCTCGAGGCCCACCTGCACGCGGCGTGGCTCGAGGACCCCGACCTCGCGCTTCCGCTCGCGGTGCTGATCGTCTCCGGCGGTCACACGATGACCGTCGTGATGGAGGACCACGGCCGCTACCGCGTCGTCGGCCAGACCGTCGACGACGCGGCGGGTGAGGCGTTCGACAAGGTGGCCCGCCACCTCGGCCTCGGGTACCCCGGTGGTCCGGCGATCGACCGCCTCGCGCGCGAGGGCGACGCCGGCGCGGTGCGCTTCCCGCGGGCGATGCCGGGCGAAGCCGACTTCTCCTTCGCCGGGCTCAAGACCGCGGTGGTCAACCACACCCGCCGGGAGCCCGGCACGGCGCTGCCCGACCTGGCCGCGTCGTTCCAGGAGGCGGTCGTCGACCAGCTCGTCACCAAGCTGGTCGCCGCCGCCGACGAGGCCGGCGCGCCGGTGCTCGCGCTCGGTGGCGGGGTCGCCGCGAACTCCCGCCTCCGGGCGAAGGTCGCCGAGGCCGCCGCCGCCACCGGCCGGTCGGTGTTCCTGCCGCCGCCGGCGCTCTGCACCGACAACGGGGCCATGATCGCGGCCACCGCCTGGTGGCGCCTGCGGGCCGACGGCCCCACCTCCCTCGACGCGGGCGTCGACCCCAACCTCCGGCTCTGACTCCGGCGCCTCACCGCGCCGGCTTGCTCCCCCCGCCGGCCCACTGATACCGTTAGCACTCGCACTCGGCGAGTGCTAACCCCTTCGCCGGCATCCTTTCCACACCCGCTGCACAGCGCTGTCCAACTGCAGGAGGCACATCCATGAGTCTGCAACCGCTCGAAGACCGGATCGTCGTTCGTCCCGGTGACGCCGAGGAGACGACCGTGAGCGGCCTCGTCATCCCCGACACCGCCAAGGAGAAGCCCCAGCAGGGCGAAGTGATCGCGGTGGGCCCGGGCCGGCGCTCGGAGCAGAGCGGCGAGCTCATCCCCGTCGACGTGGCCGTCGGCGACGTGGTGCTGTACTCGAAGTACGGCGGCACCGAGGTGACCGTCGACGGCGAGGACCTGCTCGTCCTCTCGAGCCGCGACGTCCTCGCCAAGGTCAGCGCGGGCAAGAAGAAGTAGCACGAACGGCGACTCTGGGGCCCGCGGCGGCCGCCAGCGCATCCCGCGGCCGGAGACGGCCCGGGCCGGCGCGGCGGCGCCCTGGGCCTCTCGCGCACCCACCGCCGGGCTGCCACCCGGACCGATCACCGTCGAACGGGTGCGGTCCCGGTTCGCCCACTACCACCCGCCGCCCGAGCCCCCGCTGCAACTCGGTGGGCGGGCGGCGGCGGTCCTGCTGCCCGTCTTCGAGGAGGACGGCGAGGCGCGGATCGTGCTCACGCGCCGCCCCGAGACGATGCCGTCGCACCGGGGTGAGATCGCGTTCCCGGGCGGCAAGCTGGAACCCGCCGTCGACCACGACGCGCGCGACGCCGCGCTCCGGGAGGCGGAGGAGGAGATCGGCCTGCGGCGCGAGACCGTCGACGTGGTGACCGCGCTCCCCACCCTCGGGACCGTGATCGGGCAGTTCAACATCACGCCGTTCGTGGGCATCACCGACGGCCGCCCGATCATCACCGCCGACTCGCGCGAGGTCGACCGGGTCTTCGACGTGACCCTCGCCGAGCTCATGGCCGACGGCGTGTACCACGAGGAGCGCTGGTCGTGGGGCTTCGACGGCACCGAACGGACGATGCAGTTCTACGACCTCGCCGACGAGACCATCTGGGGCGCGACCGCCCGGATCCTCACCGGGTTCCTCGCCCGCATCGTCGACGTCGACGTGACCGGCGACTGGGGCGACTGGACCCGGGCCTGACCGGCGGTCGGGGGCTAACCTGGACTCTTTCCCTGGAAAGTCGTCCCCCAGCGGCGCCGGAGGTACCGGGTTGGAAGTCGAGATCGGCATCGGCAAGTCCGGTCGACGGGCCTACGGGTTCGACGACATCGCCATCGTGCCCAGCCGGCGGACACGCGACCCGGAAGACGTCGACATCAGCTGGGAGCTCGACGCGTTCAAGCTCGAGCTCCCCGTCATCGGCTCCGCGATGGACGGCGCGCTCTCCCCGCGCACCGCGATCGAGATGGGTCAGCTCGGCGGCATGGGCTGCCTCAACCTCGAGGGGCTCTGGACGCGCTACGACGAACCCGACGCGTTGTTCGAGGAGATCGCCGAGCTCCCGAACGAGAAGGCGACCCGCCGGATGCAGGAGATCTACGCCGAGCCGATCAAGGAAGAGCTGATCGGTCGCCGCATCCGTGAGATCAAGGACGCCGGTGTCGTCGCGTGCGCGTCGCTCACGCCCCAGCGCGTCGAGCAGTACGCCAAGCACGTGCTCGAGGCCGAGCTCGACATCCTCGTCATCCAGGGCACGGTCGTCTCCGCGGAGCACGTCTCGAAGACGGCCGAGCCGCTCAACCTCAAGAAGTTCATCCGCGAGTTCGAGCTGCCGATCATCGTCGGTGGCTGCGCGTCGTACTCCACCGCGTTGCACCTCATGCGCACCGGTGCCGTCGGCGTGCTCGTGGGCGTCGGCCCCGGCCACGCGTGCACGAGCCGCGGCGTGCTCGGCATCGGTGTGCCCCAGGCCACGGCCATCGCCGACGCGGCCGGCGCGCGCATCCGTCACCTCGACGAGACCGGTGTGTACGTGCACGTCATCGCCGACGGCGGGATGCGCACCGGCGGCGACGTCGCCAAGGCGATCGCGTGCGGCGCCGACGCGGTGATGATCGGCTCGCCGCTCGCCGCCGCCTACGAGGCGCCCGGCCGCGGCTACCACTGGGGCATGGCCACGTTCCACCCGACGCTCCCGCGCGGGGCGCGCGTCAAGGCGTCGAACCGGGCCACGCTCGCGGAGATCCTGGTCGGACCCGCACACGAGAACGACGGCACGCTCAACCTCTTCGGCGCCCTGCGCACCTCGATGGCCACGACCGGCTACGAGACGCTCAAGGAGTTCCAGAAGGCCGAGGTCATGGTGGCACCGTCGTTGCAGACCGAGGGCAAGGCGCTCCAGCGCGCCCAGGGCATCGGCATGGGCCGATAACCGAGACGCCATTCCAAGACACGCCGAGGAGCGAACCGACGACATGGACATCGCGACGCTTTCCGCCACCGCCCAGGCGCTGGTCGCGCCGGGCAAGGGGATCCTCGCCGCCGACGAGAGCAGCGGCACGATCAAGAAGCGCTTCGACACGATCTCGGTGGAGTCCACCGAGGACAACCGTCGCGACTACCGCGAGATGCTGTTCACCGCGAAGGGCGCCGGCGACTACATCAGCGGCGTCATCCTCTTCGACGAGACCATCCGCCAGGACGCCGCCGACGGCACGCCGCTGGTGAAGGTGCTCCAGGATCAGGGCATCATCCCCGGCATCAAGGTCGACCTCGGGGCCAAGCCGCTGGCCGGCGCCGACGGCGAGACCGTGACCGAGGGGCTCGACGGGCTGCGAGAGCGCCTTGCCGAGTACCGGTCGCTCGGTGCCCGCTTCGCCAAGTGGCGCGCCACGTACACGATCACGGCCAAGTCCGACGAGGGCGGCCTGCCGAGCGCGTACTGCATCGACGTGAACGCCCACGCGCTCGCGCGCTACGCCGCGCTGTGCCAGGAAGCGGGCATCGTGCCGATCGTCGAGCCCGAGGTGCTCATGGACGGCGAGCACACGATCGACCGCTCCTTCGAGGTCACGTCCGCAGTGCTCGACGCGCTCTACGAGGCCCTGTTCGTCCAGCGGGTGCGCCTCGACGGCACCCTGCTGAAGCCGAACATGGTGCTGTCGGGCTACTCGTGCCCGCAGCAGGCGTCGGTGGAGGAGGTGGCCGAGGCCTCCGTCCGCTGCTACCGGGCCGCCGTCCCCGCCGCGGTGCCCGGCATCGTGTTCCTCTCCGGCGGGCAGTCCGACGAGATCGCCACTGCGCACCTCAACGCCATGAACCGGCTCGGCGACCTGCCGTGGGAGCTCTCCTTCTCGTACGGCCGCGCGCTGCAGGCGCCCGCGCTCGCGGCGTGGAAGGGCCAGGCGGCCAACGTCGACGCCGGGGCCGACGCGTTCCTCCACCGGGCCCGGCTCAACAGCGCCGCCCGCTCGGGGTCGTACACGCCCGACATGGAGAAGGCGGCCAGTTGACCGAGCGTTGATGGCGGGAGAGAATTTTCTTCTCGAAGTCACAACATTTCGGTTGTACAGTCACTCGATCCCTATGCGACGGATCGACTCCACCCACAGCACCTGGATGTTCGACACGGAGCGGATGCGGTTCTGCCGTCTCCCGCGCGGCGTCGACCCCTCGTCGATCACGCTCGACAGCGAGTGGCAGCCCTACTTCGGGCTCGAGATCGACGCCGCCGGTGCGTTCACGGTCGCGCTCAACGCCGACCACACCCGGCTGTTGCGGGCGTGGCGGGAGGAGCCCGAGCCCACCAAGGAGCTCGAGCTCCAACCCGAAGCTCCCACCTGATCGCGCTCACCTGATCGCGCTCGTCGGAGCCTCCCTGATCGACCCGAACACGCGTACGATCTCGGGGTGATCACCTCCGACGCGATCCTCGCCGGGCTCAACCCGGTCCAGCGCGAGGCGGCGTCGGCCCCCGACGGTCCGATCGTCGTCATCGCCGGCGCGGGATCGGGCAAGACGCGGGTGCTCACCCACCGCATCGCGTTCCTGATCGCGGAGAAGCGGGCGTCGCCGTTCGGGCTCGCCGCCATCACGTTCACCAACAAGGCCGCGGGCGAGATGAAGGCACGCGTCGGCGAGCTCGTCGGTCCGGTGGCCGAACGCATGTGGGTGTCGACGTTCCACTCGATGTGCTCGCGGATCCTCCGTCGCGAGGCTCCGTTGCTCGGCTACCGCTCCTCGTTCTCGATCTACGACCAGGCCGACGCGGTCCGCCTCGTCGACTACGTGCGGCGCGACCTCGACATGGATCCCAAGCGCTTTCCGCCCCGACGGTTGCAGGGCGCGATCTCGGCCATGAAGAACGAGCTCGTGTCGTGGGAACAGGCCGTCGACCGCGCCTTCACCCCGCCCGAGAAGCGCGTGGCCGACGTGTACCGCGAGTACCAGCGCCGCCTGCTCGAGGCGTCGGCGCTCGACTTCGACGACCTGCTGGTGCAGACGGTGCACCTGTTCCGCGACCACGCCGACGCCAAGCAGCGTTGGAGCGGGCGCTTCCGCCACGTGCTCGTCGACGAGTTCCAGGACACCAACGTCGCGCAGTGGGAGCTGGTGCGGATGCTCACCGAGGAGCACCGCAACGTGATGGTGGTGGGAGACCAGGATCAGAGCATCTACAAGTTCCGCGGGGCGGACTTCCGGAACCTGGTGAAGTTCGAGGAGGTGTTCCCGGAGGCGACGGTCATCGTCATGGAGCAGAACTACCGCTCCAGCCAACGCATCCTCGACGCCGCCAACGCGGTGATCGCCAACAGCGCGGCGCGCCGCCCCAAGCACCTCTGGACCGAGCAGATCGGCGGCGAGCTCATCACCCGCTACCACGCGGAGGACGAGCACGACGAGGCCGCGTTCGTCGTACACGAGATCGGGCGGCTGGTCGACACCGAGCACCACCGCTTCGGCGACGTCGCCGTCTTCTACCGCACCAACGCGCAGAGCCGCGTGATCGAGGAGTCGCTGGTGCGCGCCGGTGTGCCCTACCGCGTGGTGGGCGGCGTGAAGTTCTACGACCGCCGCGAGGTGAAGGACGTCCTCGCCTACCTGCGCGCGCTGGTCAACCCCGACGACGAGGTGAGCTGGCGGCGCGTCGTCAACACACCGAAGCGCGGCGTCGGCGACACGTCGGTCAACAAGGTGGCGGCGCACGCGCAGGGCGCCGGCATCACGTTCCGCGACGCGCTGGCGCGCGCCGACGCGGCCGGCGTGAGCGGCAAGGCGCTCGGCGGCATCCGCGACCTGCTCGAGCTCATGGGCGCCTTTGCCGACGTCGCTTCGGGAAGAGGCGGTGCGGCGGACGGCATCGGCCCGACGGTCGAGGCGATCCTCGAGCAGACCGGCTACCTGGCCGAGCTCGAGGCCGAGCGGTCGATCGAGGCGCGCGGGCGCATCGAGAACCTGCAGGAGCTGGTCGGTGTGTGCCACGAGTTCGACCAGGCCCTCGACGCCGGCGACGTCTCGGGCCTCCCCGGCATCGCGGGCGTCGGCACCGCCGACAACACCGTCGGCGACATCACGATCCCCGAGGGTCTGCCGCGCATCCAGGCGTTCCTGGAGGCGATCTCGTTGGTCACCGATCTCGACGCGGAGAACGCCGAGGGCGGCGGTGGCGAGCAGAGCGCGGTCACGCTGATGACGCTGCACACCGCCAAGGGGCTGGAGTTCCCGGTGGTCTTCCTCACCGGCATGGAAGACGGCGTGTTCCCCCACACCCGCAGCCTCGGCGATCCCGACGAGCTCGAGGAGGAACGCCGCCTCTGCTACGTGGGCATCACCCGAGCGCGCGAGCGCTTGTACCTGTGCCACGCGTGGAGCCGCATGCTGTTCGGCGCCACCGACTACTACCCGCCGAGCCGCTTCCTCTCCGAGATCCCCGAGGAGTTGATCAAGTCCTTGGGGGGTGGGGCCGAGCGGGGTCGTACCTACGGCACGCGCCGGCGGGGGTTGGAAGGGGGTCCGGCCGAGCACCGGCGCGCGGTCGCCGAGGCCGCGATGCGACCCACCCCGCCACCGCCCGCGGGAGCGCCGAGCGCACCCACCGGCGCGCGCGGCGCCGAGGGCATCGGCCTGCGGGTGGGCGACGACGTCTCCCACGAGAAGTTCGGCGAGGGGGTGATCCTCGAGCTCGCCGGCGAGGGCGACAAGGCCGAGGCCGTCGTGCACTTCCGCGAGGTGGGCGAGAAGCGGCTGCTCCTCGCGTGGGCGCCGCTGGCGAAGGTCGGCGCCTGACCTCAGCCGGCGGGGGCCGGCGCCCGGTGGCGCAGATCCACGAGCAACTCGCCCTTGTCGGCGCCGACCGTGCCGATCTCCGTCTGGTACCGGGCCAGGTCCGTGCTCTTCACCTTGTCGTCGTGGCAGTCGACGAACGAGTTGATCGAACCCCGCCACCGCACCTGGCAGTTCTTGGTGCCCGGCACGACGTTGGAGAGGGCGACGACCTGGCCGTCCTCGATGGCCAGGAGGATGTTGCGGTTCCCGCCGAACGGGTCGGGGAAGAAGAACGGGCCGCCCGACTTCAGGTCGTTGCGGATCGCGGTGGCGTCACCGGCGGGGAACGCGACGTACTTGGTGGGGCTGTACGCCCGACCGGTGGCGAGGAGCAGCACCGCGGCGACGAGCACGCCGGCGACGATCACCCCTCCCGCCGCCACGAGCAGCAGCTTGGCGTCGGAGCGCGCGATGGCCACGGTGCACCGGTGTACCACCCGCGCTCGTCACAGGTTCAAGCGGTGCCACGGTTTGTGTGGGGCCGTCCGATCGGACCACGATGCCCCCCGTGGACCTCTTCGAGTACCAAGGCAAGCAGCTCTTCGCGCGCTACGGCATCCCCGTGTCCGACGGCGCGCCCGTCACCACCGTGCCCGAAGCGGTGGAGGTGGCCGATCGCATCGGCTACCCCGTCGTCGTGAAGGCCCAGGTCCAGGTGGGTGGGCGGGGCAAGGCGGGTGGCATCAAGCTCGCGGCCAACGCCGACGAGGCCCGGACCCACGCCGAGAACATCCTCGGCATGGACATCAAGGGCCACGTGGTCAAGGTCCTCTGGATCGAGACCGCCAGCGACATCGCCGAGGAGTACTACGCGTCGTTCACCCTCGACCGGGCGGCCAAGCTCCACCTCGGCATGCTCTCGGCGCAGGGCGGGGTGGAGATCGAGCAGGTGGCGGACGAGAACCCCGACGCCATCGCCAAGATCCACGTCGACCCGGTCGACGGGCTCACCGAGGCGCAGTGCCGTGAGTGGGTGACGGCGGCGAAGCTCAACCCCTCCGCCACCGAGGGCGCGGTCGACATCCTCATGAAGCTCTACACCGCCTACACCGAGGGCGACGCCGACCTGGTGGAGATCAACCCGCTGATCCTCACGCCCGACGGCCGCGTGCACGCGCTCGACGCCAAGGTGACGCTCGACGACAACAGCACCTTCCGCCACCCCGACTACACCGACTACGACGCCACCCAGGTGCGCGACGCCCGGGAGGAGTTCGCCCACGAGCAAGGCCTGCAGTACGTGGGCCTCGACGGGTCGGTCGGCGTGATCGCGAACGGCGCCGGGCTGGCGATGAGCACGGTCGACATCGTGAACCAGGTGGGCGGCAGCCCCGCCAACTTCCTCGACATCGGCGGCGGCGCCAACGCCGACGTGATGGCCGGCGCGCTGAGCGTCATCGTGAGCGACACCAACGTGCGCTCCATCTTCATCAACATCTTCGGTGGCATCACCAAGGGTGAAGAGGTCGCCAACGGCATCGTGCAGGCGCTCGAACGCGTGCAGATCGACCCTCCGATCGTGATCCGCCTCGACGGCACCAACGCCGACGAGGGGCGCAAGATCCTCGAACCCCACCTGTCCGACCGGCTGCAGATGCAGCCCACCATGATCGACGCGGCGAAGAAGGCCGTCGAGCTTGCAGGAGGCAAGTGACGTGAGCATCTTCGTCGACGAGACCACCAAGGTCGTCTACCAGGGCCTGACCGGTGGCCAGGGCAGCTTCTACGGCAAGTTGAACCGCGACTACGGCACCCAGGTCGTCGCCGGCACCAGCCCCAAGAAGGCCGGCACCGACGTCGACGGCATCCCCGTGTTCGCCAACGTCGGCGACGCGGTGGAGGCCACCGGCGCCACCGCGTCGTGCATCTTCATCCCGGCGCCGGGCGTGAAGGACGCGGTCATCGAGGCGGCCGAGGCCGGCATCGAGTTCATCGTGTGCATCACCGAAGGCGTCCCCGCGCACGACGAGGCGTGGTTCTTCAACAAGCTGCGGCGCGACCACCCGAACACGCGGCTGCTCGGCCCGAACTGCCCCGGCATCATCAGCCCCGGCAAGTGCAACATCGGCATCACCGCCGGACACATCGCCAAGGCCGGCGGCCCCGTCGGGATCGTGAGCCGCTCGGGCACGCTCACCTACCAGGCGCTCTACGAGCTCCAGCAGAACGACATCGGCGTCACGACCTGCGTGGGCATCGGCGGTGACCCGGTGCCGGGCACGAGCTTCATCGACTGCCTGCGCGCGTTCGAGGCCGACCCCGAGACCAAGGCCGTGATGATGATCGGCGAGATCGGCGGGTCGGCCGAGGAAGAGGCGGCCGAGTTCATCAAGTCGTCGATGAGCAAGCCGGTGTCGTCGTACATCGCCGGAGTGACCGCGCCCCCTGGCAAGAAGATGGGCCACGCCGGCGCCATCGTGTCGGGCGGCAAGGGCACCGCGGCGGCCAAGATGGAGGCGCTGCGCGACGCGGGCGTGGAGGTCGGGCTCAACCCGACCGAGGCCGGCGAGCTCATGGCCCGCATCGTCTCAGAGCTGTAGGCGTGTCGAAGCTCTAGCGAGCCGCAGCTCGTCGGTTGGCGGGCGAGAGGTGGCTGACCGCGTACGTGCCGCGTGCGACTCGCCGCACGCGCCCTCGCTGCTCCTCGTAGCGCAGGGCATCGCCGAGCTGCTTGACCGGGTTCGCGCCGGCGAGGCGGTGACCGCGGAGGTGAAGCTCCCGGTGGATCTCGGTGAGGGTGAGCGGCTGCGATGCCCGTGCCAGCGCCGTGAGCACGGCCCGACGGAGTGCACGCCCCGACACGACGGTCGCGTCGGGGAGCGTCGGCGGGATGGGAGTCGGTCCCCCGGGGCGCGGCGCGCGCCACTTGCGACGGTCGTGGCCCGGTGTCCGGGGCCAGAGCATCGAGTGCACGGCGACGAGCTCGCGGCGCAGCTCGAGGAACTCCTGCGCGAGTCGACGCTGTTCGGCGTCGACCACTGCAGCTCGATCAGCCAACTCGCGCTCGCGGGCCAACAGCCACTGGCGGTCTCGGATGGGGCGGATGGGGCGGATTGGGCGGATGGGTCGGGGCGCGCTCTCGGGCATCGGGACTCCGCAGGCTCGGACCGAATCGGGTGCGGGGAAGCCGACGGGGAAGGAGGAGAGAAGTCACGCGACGCCATGTTGCACGCGGGGTACGACACTCTCGGCTCCCAGGTCCGCGCCCGGTTCCGCCCCCGGGCGATCACCGCCGCACGCACATCCCCATGTCGGATTCCCGTTGGAACGAATCGGCGAACGATTCGTTGCGCGAGGCCGAGGATCCGTGGTGCGACGGCGCGCTCGTTGCGTGAGGCCGGCGAACCCGTGGTGACCTGAGAGCCGGCGAATCGGTGGCCGAATCGTTCCAACGGTTCGAACGCGGGTGCTCCTGCGCGAAGGCGAGCGCGATGGCGAGGGGGCGAGGTGCTGCGCGGCGCGAACCGGCAGCTCCCACCCGAACGGGCGGGTCAGGCGGTCGGCGGACCCGGCGGAGGGCCGGGAGGCGGCGGGGTCGATCCGCCGGCGGTCCCTCTCCCGAGCGAACCCGGCAGGTCGCCGGTCTCCTTGGCGTTGAGGTACGCGCCAGCGACCAGGCCGATCGACGCGAGCAGGCCGAGGAAGATGCCGATCTTGCGGTCCTTCGAGACGCCGGTCCCCGAGATGTCGACGCCACCCGTGCTCGGGCCGACGATGACCTTGATCAGGATGAACACGAACGCCACGATGGCCACGCCGAGCAGCACGTGCGCCCACCTGAGGTTGCCGAGCTCCGGGAGGTCGACCCCGGCGGCCTTGGCGATCACGTAGCCGGCCATCAGCACGCCGAGGATGACGGCCAACCAGCACAGGGTGAAGGTCCACGCGCTCTTCGACGCCGAGAAGCCCCCGTAGGAGAACCCGAGCCAGGGGAAGAAGGAGAAGATCAGGAGCAGCACGCCGCTGACCCCGAT
>DASUAS010000167.1:0-7375 GCA_035763625.1 Acidimicrobiia bacterium | reverse complement strand
CCGCGGAGCATCGGCCATCCCGGGTGCGTCACGACGATGCGGTCGGAGTGCTCCCACACCTCGGACATGGCGTCGAGGTCGCAGGCCTCCAGCGCGGCGTAGAACGCGGAGTTGGCGTCGTGGACGCCCGCCTCGTCGGCGGCCGCGTCGGTCACGTCAGCCGGCGGCCTGCAGCTGGGCCAGCACCGAGGTCCACACCTCGGGATCCGACTGGTAGGGCGCGTCGAAATCGAGGCGGTCGAGGATCTCGCCGTAGCGGGCGAGGATGGCGGCGGCGAGGTGGTCGGGTGGTGCCACCACCGCGAACGTCTCCAGCATCTCGTCGGTGATCAGCTCACCCATCGCGACCCACTCGCCCTTGCGGGAGAGCTCGTTGAGCTTGACGCCGACGTCCTCCCAACCGTGCAGGCGCAGCACGCCGTGGTACCCGGGCGTCGAACCGTAGAACGCGATCTGCTGCTTGGTACCGGTGCGCGCCGCGTCCCACTCCGCGTCGGTCGTGCCGGTGACGACGAAGACCGGGAGGCTGAGCGTGAAGTCGGCGCGGGTGCGCCCCGACGTGGCGAAGCCGCGCGCGATGCCGGGCAACGTGACCTCGCGCACGTAGCGCTCGGTGGTGAACGGGTGCAGGATCATGCCGTCGGCGACCTCGCCCGCGACCTCGGTCATGAGATCGCCCACCGCGGCCAGCATCACGCGCGGTGGCCCGTACGGGTTGGGGCCGGGATCGAAGAACGGCGTCATCAACGTGTGCGTGTAGAAGTCGCCGCGGAAGTTCAGCTTCTCGTCGCCGTTCCACGCGACCCAGATCGCGCGCATGGCGAGGATGAACTCACGCATGCGTGCCGCGGGATGCGACCACGGCATCGAGAAGCGACGCTCGATGTGCGGCTTGATCTGGCTCCCGAGCCCGAGGGTGAAGCGCCCCTTCGATGCCAGCTGCAGGTCGTTGGCGATCGAGGCCATCGTCATCGGCGTGCGCGCGAACGCGATGGCGACACCGGTCGACAGCTCCAGGCGCTCGGTCGCGCGCGCCGCGAGCAGCAGCGGGAAGAACGGGTCGTGGCTCGTCTCGGCGGTGGCGCCGCCGTCGTAGCCGGCGGTCTCGAGCGCGCGCGCCCGGCCCTCGATCTCGTCGAACGAACCACCGAGCATCCCGTCGATCTTCACGCCCGCACGCTATCCACTTGCTCGCCCACGCTCGCCGCTCCACACCCGCTCTCCGCTCCGCGGCAGCGCTCTGCGGCATCCGCTTTGATGTCACACCCCCGCGGTACCGTCGATCCCGTGACCCTCGCACCCCCCTGGTCGCTCTCACCGAGCTCCTGCTCGTCGTTCAAGGAGTGCCCGCTCGCGTTCCGCTTCTCCTACCTCGAGCGGCTCCCCGAACCGCCGGCGCCGTGGACCACCAAGGGCACGCTCGTGCACCGCGCGCTCGAGCTCCTGCTCGACCGACCGGCCGACGAGCGCTCCCTCGACGCCGCACTCGCCGACCTCGCCCGGGCCCGGGTCGAGCTCGCCCCCCACCCCGACTTCGCCGACCTCGACCTCACCGACGAGGAGTGGGGCCGCTTCGACGCCGACTCCGAGGCGCTCGTGCACAAGTACTTCCAGCTCGAGGACCCGAGCACGGTGAAGCCCATCGGCCTCGAGCTCAAGCTCGAAGCCGACCTGGGTCGCACCCGGCTGCGCGGGATCATCGACCGGCTCGAGCTCGACGAGCACGGCGAGTTCGTGGTCACCGACTACAAGACCGGGTCGGTGCCGTCGGAGCTCTGGGAGGGCAAGAGCCTGGCCGGGGTCCACATCTACGCGCTGCTCTGCGAGCGGATGCTCGGCCGTCGTCCGGCGCGGGTGCAGCTCTACTACCTGTCGAAGCCCGAGGCGATCATCGCCACGCCCACCGACCAGTCGATCAAGGGCGTCGAGCGCCGCACCTCGGCCATGTACGAAGCCATCGCCAACGCGTGCGCGCGCGACGACTTCCGCGCCCGCCCCGGTCGGCTGTGCGACTTCTGCACCTTCAAGCCCTACTGCCCGGCCCATGGCGGCAACCCGGTCGACGCCCAGGAGCTGCGCGGCCCCGGCACGGTCATCGAGGCGTCACTCCCGCTGGAGCCGTCGCTCCCCCTCGCCACCGCCAGCTGACAACCCCTCGCGCGCGAGCCGAATCGCCCCGGTAGCCTCGCCCGATGCTCTCGCGGGTCCACGCGCTCGACCTGCGCATCGACGCCTGGGTCGAACGGATCCGGGGCCCGCGCCTCGACCCGGTGCTGTACCGGTTGTCGAGCGCGGCCGACCACGGCCTCCTCTGGTTGCTGGTCGGTGCGAGCCGGGCCGCCCGCCGCGGTGACCCCGGGATCGCGCTCCGCATGGGCGCCGCCCTCGGCGTCGAGTCGCTGGTCACCAACGGACCGGTCAAGGCCATGTTCCGTCGGGTCCGGCCCGAGAGCGACCACCCGCCCGAGGGCCCGCTCCCCTACGGCCTGCACCGTCCGGTCACGAGCTCGTTCCCGTCGGGCCACGCGGCGTCGGCGTTCACCGCCGCCACCCTGCTCGCGGGCGGGCCGGCCACCCCGATGTGGTTCGCGCTGGCCGCCATGGTGGCGTCGAGTCGCGTGTACACGCGGATGCACCACACCTCCGACGTCGTCGCCGGCGCCGCGCTCGGCGTCGCGCTCGGGGTCGCCGCCCGCCGGCTCCTTCCTCTCGACTGATCCTCTCGACCGATCCTCTCGACCGACCTGCGCGCCTTCGCCTCGGTGTCGGGTATGGTCGTTGCGTCTTCGTTGAACCCGCAACAATTCGGCTGCCGAATCGGCCGACCCGAATCGGGAGGTCCCCCCGTGGCCCGTTCCATCGCCGTCACCTTCGACTACCGCTGCCCGTTCGCGTACAACGGCAACGCAGCCGTCGTCGCCGCCGTCCGCGCCGGCAGCGACGTCGAGTTCCGCTTCACGCCGTTCTCGCTCGATCAGGCCCACACCGAGGAAGGCGAACCGCCGGTGTGGGAGCGCGGCCCCGACGACTGGGGCACCGGCACCCTCGCGCTCCAGTACGGGATCGCGGTGCGCGACGCGTTCCCCGACCACTTCTTCGACGCCCACCTCGCGCTGTTCGCGGCGCGTCACGACAAAGGTCTCAAGCTGGGTCACGAAGACGTCGTGCGCGACGCGGTCGCCGAAGCCGGTCTCGACCCCGACGCGGTGGCCGAGGAGGTCGCCAGCGGCCGTCCGCTCAAGACGCTCGGCACCGAGCACTCGGAAGCGGTCGACCGGTGGGAGGTGTGGGGCGTCCCCACCTACATCGAGGGCGACGAAGCGGCGTTCGTGCGGTTCATGGAGCGCGGCCGGGTCGACGACCTCGAGCGCGTGCTCGACCTGCTGCAGTGGTCACGCCTGAACGAGTTCAAGCGCACCCGCATCCCCCGCTAACGGACGATCGACGGCCCGGCCAGCTGGGTCGTCACGTCGATCCACTCTTCCGCGCCCGGATCGCGCCATTCCCGGTGCGCGCAGCGCTGCGCGAGATCGCGCACGTAGACGTGCAGCGTGGGCGCATCGTCGGCCAGCTCGACCAGCTCGCCGGAGCGTGCGAACGGCGGCGCGTCGTCGAGCAGGTCGGCGAGTGCGACGACGGCGAGGATCCGGCTACGGCACGTCGGGCACGCCGACACCGTGGCCTCCTCGAGCCCGCCCGTGAACGCGAGCAGGTCGCGTGCCTCGGCCGCGTCGAACGTCACGTCGTCACCGTCGGCGTCGAAGACGACGAGGTCGGCGGCGGGGCGGTCGGCCGCGAAGGGCTCGGGAACGCGCACGGCCGCACCGTAGCGCCGGGTCCGGCTCGCCCAGTCTGCGGTGGCGCTAGCGTCGCCGCCATGCGGGCACTCGTGATCGCCGACCAGCAGGTGCGGGTCGAGGAACGGCCCGACCCGGTCCCCGGTCCCGGGGAGGTCCTCGTGCGCGTGCACGGCGCGGGGCTGAACCGCGCCGACCTGGTGCAGCGCGCTGGCCACTACCAGGCGCCACCGGGATCGCCGCCCGACATCCCCGGTCTGGAGTTCGCCGGCGAGGTGGTCGCGCACGGCGACGGCGTCACCGAACCCGGGCTCGGCGCGCGCGTGTTCGGCATCGCGGGCGGCGGCGGTCAGGCCGAGCTGCTCGCGGTCCCGGCGTCGCAGTGCGCGCCGGTCCCCGACGGGCTCGATCTGGTCACGGCTGGCGGTGTCCCCGAGGTGTTCGTCACCGCGCACGACGCGCTGGTCACGCAAGCGGGGTTGCACGCGGGCGAGGTCCTGCTCGTGCAGGCGGTCGGCTCCGGGGTGGGCACCGCCGCGCTGCAACTCGGCCGCGCCATCGGGTGCCGGTTGGTCGGCACCGCGCGTTCCCCGGAGAAGCTCGAGCAGGCGCAGGCGCTGGGACTCGACCACGCGGTGCTCGCGGCCCGCGAGCTCGACCCCGCCGTCCTGGCCGCGGACATCATCGACGCGATCGGTGCCGTCGACGTCGTCATCGAACTGGTCGGCGGCGACTACCTCGTGACCGACCTCGCGGTCACCGGTCCCCTCGGGCGCATCGTCCTGGTCGGGATGATGGCGGGCACGCGCACCCAGGTCGACCTCGGCGCCATGCTCGTGAAGCGGCTCCGCATCTACGGCACCACCTTGCGCGGACGATCGGTCGAGGAGAAGGCGGCAGCGACGGCCGCGTTCACGCGCGACGTCGTCCCGCTGCTCGCGAGCGGCACCGTGCAACCGGTCATCGCGCGCACCTTGCCGCTCGAGGAAGGCCCCGACGCGTACGAGCTCCTGGCGTCGGACGCGGTGTTCGGCGGGATCGTGTTGGACGCGACCTGACGACGATCCTGCTGACGATCATCCGATGAGGATCGTCACCCGGGGCGGGTTGCCGGCGCGGTCGACGCGGAACGGCCGCGGCGAGTCGAGGCCGATCACCCAGTTGACGGTGTCCTGACCGGCGGCGTCCTTCCCGTCGGGCAGCTCGCGGACGATCACCAGGTGGTGGTGGTCGCCGTAGTCGAGGGACAGGTTGCCGGTGTACGTGTGCTGCGGGCTGTCGGGCACGCTCGTGTCGACGCTCGCCGCCGGCCCGATCGAGACGAACAGCGTGGCCGAGCCGTCGACCTGGATGTCGGTCGGCGGATCGCCGTCCTGGAACGGCTCCTTGGTCTGGTCTCGGTAGCGCACCGTGTACCCCGGCGGGGTGCCGTCACCGCGCGTCCGGAAGGTGAAGGTCACCACGTCGAGGCAGCCGACCGCACCTGCGGTCGCGTCGACGAGGAAACCCGGCGCGGTCGGTCCGGTCGACGTCAGCGACGTGGTCGCGCCCCGGAAGTCGGGACAGGTGTCGGACGCACCGGGCAACGTGGTCGCGGGCGCGGCCGTCGTCGGCACGGTCGTCGTGCTCGACGACGCGTCGTCGGACCCGCCGCCCGAGCACGCGGCCAGACCGGTCATCGCCACCGCGACGCCCACCGCGACGGCCACGACGAGGCGGGGACGCCGGGAGCGCGACGAGAACATCGGCGCGGAGGCTAGCGAGACGGAGCCGCGGCCCGTGGCCGCGTACGCTGATCCGTCGATGACCACGCTCGCCGAGCGGCTCGGGTACGCGGCCGATGCCAAGTTGCTGATCGTCTCCTGCGACGACCTCGGGCTCACCCACGCCGGCAACGTCGCCACGTACGACGCCCTGCGCCACGGTCTGGCGTCGAGCGCGTCGCTGATGGTGCCGTGCCCGTGGGCGCGCGACGCCGCCGGCGGCTACCGCGGCGAGGACGTCGGGGTGCAGCTGACCCTCAACGCGGAGCTCGAGACGTACCGCTGGGGGCCGATCACGCACTCGCCGAGCCTGCTCGACGGCGACGGCGGCTTCCCCCGCACGGTCGAGGACGCGTGGGACCACGCCGATCTCGACGAGGTCCGCCGCGAGTGCCGCGCCCAGATCGAGCGGGCGATCGTGTGGGGCTTCGACGTGAGCCACCTCACCAGCCACCTGTGCGCGCTGCAGCCCCGCGCCGACTTCTTCGACGCCTACCTCGAGCTGGCGGTCGACTTCGCGCTCCCGCTGCGACTCGGCAACGCGAAGTCCGAGCGGATCGCCGGCTTCCCGTTCCGTCGCCTCGCCGCCGACGAGGGCGTCGTGTTCCCCGACCACGTGGTCGCGTGTCCCCCGGGCGCCCGCCGGCGCGTCGAGCGCGCGCTGTTCGAGCTCGAACCAGGGGTCACCGAGCTCGCGCTCCACCCCGCCGTCGACACCGACGAGCTGCGGGCCGCGTGCAGCGACGACTGGTCGGGCCGGGTCGAGGACCACGCGCTGCTGAGCCGCGACCCGTCGTTCCGCGACCTGGTGGAGCGCTCGGGCGCGACGCTCGTCGACTGGCGGGCCCTGCGCGACCTGCAGCGCGGCTGATCAGCGCTTCGAGTCGACCGCCGCGAGCACGTCGAGCACCAGGCCGAGGTCGCCGGCGGTCTTCATGCGTCCCTGCATGAAGGCGGCGCTGGACGTGAGCGCGCCACTGGCGACGTCGTCCGCCACCGCCGCCGGGAAGGTGAGGGTGAGGTCGGCCTGGGCGGGCGCGCCCGGCGCCACCTCGACGACCACGCCGTCGTCGACGCGCACCTGCCACGAGGCGTCGCCGTCGGCAAGACCCGTCACCGTCACCTGCACCGCGCCGGACCCCCCGGGGGCGCGACCGCGACCCACCCAGCCGTCGAGCCAGCCCTCGGCCACGCCGTCGCCCGCGCCCGCGCTCCCGCCCTTGCTCGTCGGGCTGCTCACCCCGCACCTCCCGCGGTGGTCACGTCGGTCTCGGCCCGCACGCCCGCCCGCACGCCCGCCCGCACGCCGGCGAACAGGTCGGGTTCGGGCTCGTCCGCGGTCGGCCGCGCCAGGCCCTCGACCCGTGAGCGGGCCAGCACGTACTCCTCCCACGGGAAGGTCGCACGCAGCAGTTCGTCCGGGACGCTCATCCAGTGGCTCTCGGGGTCGATCTGCGTGCGATGCGCGAGCAGCGCCCGGCGGCGCTGGTCGAGGAAGTCGCCGACGTCGACCATCGTGGTCGGCGGCGTGATCTTCAGGTCGGGCGGCAGCTCCGCCATGCGCGCCATCCGCTCGGCGTACGGGCTCTCCTCGCCGATCCGCTCGTACGCGTCGTGGAGCGCACGGATGCGCCGGAACGAGAAGCCCGAGTAGTACAGCTTCGACACCCGCCACGGCGGGCCGGCGTCGGGGAAGCGGTCCGGGTCGCCGGCGGCGTCGAACGCGACCACCGAGATCTCGTGCACCCGGATGTGGTCGGGGTGCTCGTAGAACGCCCGCTCGTCGCCGTAGGTCACCAACACCTGCGGCCGTTC
>DASUAS010000166.1:0-5911 GCA_035763625.1 Acidimicrobiia bacterium | reverse complement strand
TGGGCGGGCGCCGAAGCGCGCGGCCACCTGCTCGCGTGCGGCCTCGACCGCCACGCGCGTGGCGTGGCCCTCGGCGTGCAGCCGTCCAGGATCGGCGTGGTGCTCACGCAGGTAGGGGAGCATGGCGTCGAGCGCGACCGGCCGCAGTGGTGAGGTCGACGCGTGATCGAGGTACGCGCGCACCGACGCGGCCTGTTCAGACGCGCGCGACGCAGTGATCGCCGCCGTCGGGGCGGCTGGTCTCGAACTGCGGCGACGTCTCGCCGTAGAGACCGGCGAGCATCCCGCGGATCATCCCGCGGTCGAGCGCGCACACGACGTGCGGATACTGCTGCGCGGTGTCGCCGAACGGGCAGCACTCGGACACGATCGCCAGTCGTCCGTCACGCGCCTCGGTGTGGGCGGCGAAGCCGTGCGCGGTGAGGGCGTCGGCGACCGCGGTGAGGGCGGCTCGCACGGAGCGGTGACCTTCGGTGGGATCCATGCGCGCCGCCAGCGTGGTGCCGTACTCGAAGCCGACCTCGTCGGCGAGCACCTCGGCCTGCGCGGGCCCGAGCGCGTCGAGCGCGCGCGCCAGCAACCCGCCGAGCAGGTCGTCGTGCTTGAGGGGAAGCGCGAGGGTGGCGTCGAGCGGGCCGGCGAGGTAGCGCTTCGACGGGCGACCCGCCATGCGCGCCGGGCCCGTAGGCGCTTTGCCGACCTCGACGACGAGGTAACCACCGCCGGTCAGCTTCTCGAGGTGGTGGCGCGCCACGTTGGGGTGGAGATCGAAGCGCTCGGCCACGGTTCCCGCGGTGACGCCGAGGGCACCGGCGTCGCGCGCGAAGAGGTAGATCTCGCGACGCGTGGGATCGCCGAACGCGTTCGTGACCGCGCTCACCACCGAGTTGAACTCGTCCGCGGTGAGGGCGTCGGACTCCATGGGCCGTATTCTACCTATGCGCGTAGTGGAAACCCGCAGGAGCCCCTGATGCCGGCAGCCCCGCCCAACGCCCAGCCCGATCCGCTCGACGTCCAGGCCGCGCTCGCCGCGGTGGAGGAGCCCGAGCTGCGGCGGTCCATCGTCGAGCTGGGCATGGTCCAAGGCGTGGCGGTCGACGGTCGGGTGGCGGTCGTGGCGGTGGCGGCGCCCCTGCCCGGTGACGGCTCGCGGGCCGAGCTGCACCGCCGGATCGTCGAGTCGGTCGGGGAGGTCCCCGGCATCGACCGGGTCGACGTCGACGTGCGCGACATGACCGGGGACGAGCTCGTGGCCCTGGGGCGGCTCCTCAAGGGCGTGGCGCCGCCGCCGGTGCCCTCGAACCCGCTGCAGGTGATCGACGCGTCGCAGGCGCCGCCGCCGCCCCCCCGGATCAACCCCTTCACCGACGCCCGCACCCGCGTGATCGCGGTCGCGTCGGGCAAGGGCGGCGTCGGCAAGTCGTCGGTCACCACCAACCTGTCGATCGCGCTGGCGGACCGCGGTCGCCGCGTCGCGGCCGTCGACGCCGACGTCTGGGGCTTCTCGATGCCGCGCATGCTCGGCATCAGCGCGCCGCCGGGGCTCATCGACGACGTCATCGTCCCGCCCGAGGCCAACGGCGTGCGCCTCATCTCGATGGGGTTCTTCGCCCGCGAAGACCAGGCGGTCATCTGGCGTGGCCCGATGCTGCACAAGGCGCTCGAGCAGTTCCTCACCGACGTCTACTGGGGCGAGCTCGACTACCTCGTCGTCGACATGCCTCCCGGCACCGGCGACATCTCGCTGTCGATCGCGCAATTCCTGCCGCGCGCCGAGGTGCTCGTCGTCACCACTCCGCAGCCGGCCGCGCAACGCGTCGCGGTGCGCGCCGCGGCGATGGCGGAGAAGGTCGACCTCCAGGTGATCGGCGTGGTCGAGAACATGTCGTGGTTCACCGGCGACGACGGGAAGCGCTACGAGCTGTTCGGTGCCGGCGGGGGTGAGGAGCTCGCCGACGAGCTCGGTGTCCCGTTGCTGGCGCGCATCCCCTTGGAGCCCGCGCTGCGTGAGGGCGGCGACGTCGGCCGCCCCATCGTCACGGTCGATCCCGACGGCGAGGTCGCGCAGGTGTTCCGCGAGCTGGCCGAGCGCCTCGACGCCGACCTCGCGCCGAAGCGGATCTACAACCCGCAGCTCAAGATCAACTGACCACCGCTGGTGCCGTCATCGCGCGCTTGATCACGCGGGCGGGCGTGTCCAGTCGATGCCGCGAAAGCGACCGAAGTCGTTGTCGAACGACACGATCGCGCAGCGGTGCTCGATCGCGAGCGCCGCGAGGTGCGCGTCGTTGACGAGGTTGCCACCCGAACCGAAGGGGGCGAGGAGGTCGCGAACGATGCGGCCATGGGAGATCGTGGGTTCGACGACCACAGCGGGCGCGGCCGCGAGCCACTCGTCGACGCGGTCCATCGACTCGTCCACGGTGAGCGGTGCGGGGAACAGGCCCACCTTCGTCGACAAGCGGACGAACGCGAGCAGTGCGACCCACGCGAAGGCGACCGTGTCGCCGCCCGAGAGTGCACCGTCGAGCCACGTGCGCGACGACTGGTGGTGCGCGGCGTCGGAGTTCACCGCGTAGAGCAGCACGTTGGCGTCGACGAGCTTCACGACCCGGAGCGGAGCCTGCGCACGAGCTCGTCGTCCTCGAGGTCGGCGGCGACCTGCAGCGCTCGATCGAGGTTGACGCGCGACTCGCCCATCGCCGCGGTCCGGGTGCGGAAGGTCGCCACCCCCTCGTTGGCCGCCACACCGTCGCGGATCGCGTCGTTGAGCGCCTCCTTGAACGACACGCCGCGTTCCCGCATGCGGCGCCGGACGATCTGCTCGGTGTCGGCGTCGAGGGTCACGGTCGTGCGCATCGCTGCATCATAGCATCAATGGATGTGATGCCATGATGATGCGATGGTGCCGGCCCCTCAACTCAGCGCGGCCAGGAGCTCGCGACGCAGCGCGTCGTCGCTGGCGTAGGGGATGTAGAAGGAGAGGCGCGTCGCCACGCTCCACCGCTCGCGGAGCTGGTCCGCGACCGTTGCGACGTCGCCGACGGCGGCGAACTCGTGGAGCATGTCGTCGGGGATGATCTCGCCCATCTCCTGCCACTTGCCCTCCTTGGACATGCGCGTGAGCTCGGGCTGGAGATCGCCCCAGCCGTGGTGCTCGAGCACGCCGCGGTAGGCGGGCGTCGACGCGTAGAACGCGATCTGTTGCTTGGCGCCGCGGATGGCGGTGGCCAGCTCCTCGTCGGTGCGGCCCACGCACGTGAACGCGGGCCCGGCGACGGTGAAGCCGTCGAGGCCGCCCTTCCCCGGGGCGTGACCGCCTGCGGCACGGCCGCGTTCGAGCGCCGGGAGCGTGACCTCGCGCAGGTACGACGGCGTGGTGAACGCGTGGAAGAAGAAGCCGTCGCACACCTCACCCGCGACCTCGGTCATGAGCCGCCCGACGCCGGCGAGGTACACCGGTGGCGGCCCCCACTCGTGGGCGGGTGGTGAGAAGAACGGCGTCATGAGGGTGTGCGTGTAGAACTCGCCGCGGAAGTCGAGCTGCTCGCCGTCCTGCCAACAGGCCCAGATCGCGCGCAGCGCGCCGACGAACTCGCGCATCCGTGCCGCCGGGTGCGACCACGGCATCGAGAAGCGTCGTTCGATGTGCGGCTTCACCTGCGAACCGAGCCCGAGCACGAACCGTCCCCGCGAGTAGCGCGCCAGGTCGTAGCCCGTGGTCGCGAGCGTCATCGGTGTACGCGCGAACGCGATCGCGATCGACGTACCCAGCGTGACGCGCTCGGTGACCTCGGCCGCCTGCACGAGCTGGAGGAACGGGTCGTGCATCGTCTCGCCGGTCCAGAGCCCCGCGTACCCGGCCGCTTCTCCGGCGGCCGCGGTGGCGCGGACGTCGGCGAACCCTCCGAGCATGCCGTCGATCAACACGTCGACGCCCTTTCCAACAGCGCGGTGCGGAGCAGCGTGATCTCGCCGTCGCTGAGTCCGTGGCTCAGCATGTAGGGCTCGAACCCGCGGTGGGTGGCGCGGAGCCACGCCAGGACCTCGCGCATGGTCTCGGCCTCGGCGGTCATGAAGCGCGCCGCCGGCGGCCGGCCGGTCCCCTCGGCCCGCTTCGCCGCGCGCGCGGTCAAGGCTTCGATCGCGGCGGACGTCGCCGCGTAGTCGGCCACGATCTCCTCGTCGTCGACCTCCAACAGCCCGAGAACGGTGGCGGCGACCAACCCCGCGCGATCCTTGCCCGCCGCGCAGTGGAACACGAGCGGGTGGTTGGCGGGCTCGGCGATGATCTGCAACACCTCGACGAACTCGGGCCCCGCGCTCTCGAGGAGGAACCGGTAGAGGTCGACGAGCGTCATCGTGTCCCACTCGAGGCCCGACCGCTCTCGCTTCTCGGGGTCGATCAGCGGGACGTGGTGGATCGTGACGCCGGCGTCGGCCATGGGTCGGTTCGGGAACGCGTCGACTTCCGCGACGCCGCGCAGGTCGACGACGGTGCGCACGCCGCGCTCTTCGACGAGGTGCACGACGTCGTCCGGCGCCGCGTGCGCGAGCGAATCGCTGCGGAACACGCGACCGGTGCGGATGACGCCGTCGGGCGTCGGGTGCCCTCCGAGATCGCGGAAATTGACCAGACCTGAGATCTCCGAACCCGGGACGTCGACCATCGTCCGGAGACTATTCGCGTGCCGGGAGCTAGCTTCCGGGCCGTGCGCGTGCTGGTGATCGGAGGGACGGGTCCGACGGGGATCCCGCTCGTGCAGGGACTCGTCGAGCGCGGTCACGCCGTCACCATCCTCCACCGCGGCGCCCACGAGCGCGACGAGACAGCGGCGGTGGTCGAGCACGTCCACGCCGATCCGTTCGACGAGGGCGCGACCCGCGCCGCGCTCGAGGGTCGCACCTACGACGTGACGTACGCGATGTACGGGCGGCTGCGGATGCTCGCCGCCGAGTTGCGCGGTCACACCGGCCGGATCATCTCGGTGGGCGGCGTGCCTGCATACCGCGGGTGGATGAACGCCTGGCTGCACGACCCGCCCGGACTCCCGGTGCCGGTGAGCGAGGACGCGCCGACCGTCGCCGCGCCCGACGAGGACGAGAAGGGCTTCCGCATCGTCCGGACCGAGGAAGCGGTGTTCGAGCACCACCCCGACGCCACCCACTTCCGCTACCCGTACGTGTACGGTCCGTACCAGCTCACGCCCCGGGAGTGGATCGTGGTCCGCCGGGTGCTCGACGGCCGTCGACGCATCGTCGTCGCCGACGACGGACTGACCCTCCACCACCACGGCTACACCGAGAACATCGCCCATGCGCTGCTCCTCGCGCTCGAACGCCCCGAGCTCGCCGCGGGCAAGCTGTTCAACATCGCCGACGAGGAGGTGCTGTCGGTGCGCCAGGTGGTCGAGATCATCGCGAGCGCGCTCGATCACGAGCTCGAGATCGTGTCCATGCCCTACGACCTCGCGGTGCCGGCCCGTCCCCTGCTCGCGCAACCGCTCCCCACGCATCGCGTGCTCGACCTGACGCGCGTGCGCGCCGAGCTCGGCTACCACGACGTCGTCCCCGCGCGTGAGGCCGTCGCCCGCACCGCCCGCTGGCTGGCCGAGCACCCGCTCGTCGGCAGCGTCGAGGAGCACACGCTCACCGATCCGTTCGACTACGCGGCCGAGGACCGCCTGGTCGACGCGTGGCTGGCCGTCCGGGCCCGCGTGCCCGACTTCGACGGCGAGACCGAGCCGCGATGGGGCCTCGCGTACAGCGGTCCTGGTGGTCGCCCCCGATCGCGGGCGGAGTTCGAGGACTGACCGGGAGCGGGCGGCTACTACATTCGGCCGCATGGAACTTCGCATCGGTGTCGTCCACACGCCCAAGGAGCTCAACCTCGAGCTCGACGGAACCGCCG
>DASUAS010000165.1:0-5483 GCA_035763625.1 Acidimicrobiia bacterium | reverse complement strand
AGAGCGCGACGCGGGGGAAGCGTGTCAGCATCCGCCGCAAATGTCCGCGCGCCCCGCCGACGGGAGGGGTGAGGTTCGTCAGGCGGCGACGGTGAGGGTCTGCTGGATCTGCTCCAGCACGGACTGGTCCGGCTGGGGCGGGACGACCGCGGTCGGCGCGGTGCGGGTGATCGCCAGCGCGCGCCCGACGCGGTCGCCGAGGATCGCCGGCGTGTGGCAGCCGGCCATCGCCGTCGGCCGCAGCACCGCGACGCGGTCGACCGTCGCCTGGAACTTGGCGTCCTCGACCATCGTGACCCACGGGCTCACGTACTGGTCGAACATGCGCATGCCGTCGGCCCAGAAGTCGTCGTCGAGCTCGTCGACGTCGCGTCGCGGCGTGAGCATCGGCGTCGCGAAGCTGTCGGAGCCCCAGAAGAACCCAGTCCTCGGGTCGAACACGCCACGCGTGGTCGGGGAGTCGAAGATCGGCGGCCGCAGCGCCTGCAGCACGCGGTCGCCGATGTCGAGCGTGCCGCCGTCGTCGATCCACCGCTGCCGCGCGGGCGGGACTGCGAGCGACGCGCCCATGCGCTCGGTCATGAACCAATTCACCACCAGGGTCGCGTTCGGGCACGCGTCCATCAGCGCGTTCACGTTCCCGGTGTGGTCGACGTCGTCGTGGCTGACGAACACCCAGCGCACGTCGGCCGGCTCGACGAGCCCGAACACGTCGGCGAGGTACTGCTCCCGGTTCTCGGCCACGCCGGTGTCGACCACCACCGGTTCGGCGCCCCGGATCACCAGGGAGTTCAGCGCCACCAGGACCGGGGCGCTGCCCTCGCCCTGGTGGTCGTGGATCAGGAACGTCTCCGGAGCGACCAGGGTCGGCTCGAGGTGGGTCTTCGAGGGTTGCATGTCGGTCCTCCCGTAGTGGTACTTGGAATCTGTCGTAGGATCGGTGTACCATGACAGGATGAGCATCCCACGTCAAGGGTCTTCTTCCGACCGATCGGTGGATCGGGGCCGGACCAACCAGAAGCAGCGGACGCGCCAGGCGATCGTCGACGCCGCCCTCGAGCTGATGGACGACGGCACGACCCCGACCGTCGCCCAGGCGGCGGAAGCGGCGCTGGTGTCGCGGACGACCGCGTACCGGTACTTCCCGACCCAGGAGTCGCTGCTGCTCGAGATCACCCTCCACGCCGACGTCGACGACATCGAAGCGCTCGTGGCGGAACCGGTCGACGTCGAGCACTCGGTCGATCGGGCGTTGGAGATCCTGCACCGCTTCAACCGCCACGTGCTCGAAGAGGAGGCCCGGTTCCGCAATGCCCTCCGCGTGTACCAGGAGCTCTGGTTCGACGCGTCCGCGGCCGGCGACGGGCAACCGATCCTGCGCGAAGGCCGGCGGATGCGTTGGTTCCGCACGTCGCTCGCGCCGCTGCGCGAGCGCGTGGGCGACGACGCGATCGAACGGCTGGTGCTCGGCCTGTCGGTGCTCGCCGGCATGGAGGCCATGACCGCACTGCGTGACGTCTGCCGGCTCTCGACGGAGGAGGCGCTGGCCGTCACCGACTGGGCGGCGCGCGCCCTCGTCGACGCCGCGCTCGATGTTCGGGCTTGACTTCCTATCGTCGATAGGTAAAATGCCTATCGATGGTAGGGAAAGTCGCGGAGCGGCGGGAGGCGAGGACGGCGGAGATCGTCGAGGCGGCATGGAAGCTGGCCGCGGTCGACGGCATCGGCGGCTTCTCGCTGCACGGGCTCGCCCGCGAGCTGGGCATCCGGCAGCCGTCGCTCTACGAGTACTTCGACTCGAAGCTCGCGCTCTACGACGCGATGTTCGCCGACGGCAACGCCGCGTTGCTGGCGCGCCTCGACGCCGTCGACCTGCCCGACGACCCACGCGGCGCCCTGAAGGCGCTGATGCGCGCGTTCGTGGAGTTCGCGCTGGAGGACGTCGCCCGTCAGGAACTGCTCTTCGCCCGTCCGATCCCGGGCTTCGAGCCGTCGCCCGAGGCATACACGCCCGCGGTGGAGGTGCTCGGGCGCACGGCGGCACTGCTGCGGGCCGCGGGGATGCGCGCGCAGGGCGACATCGAGTGTTTCACCGCGATGGTGGGCGGCCTGATCGCCGCGCAGAACAGCAACGAACCGGGAGGGAACCGATGGGTGCGACACCTCGATCGCTTGATCGACCTGTACCTCGATCACTTGCCGAACCGGAGGCGGCGCTGAACGTGGCCGACATCGCGCGCATCCAGCGTCCCGAAGCGCGCGTCCTCGCGGAGGAGGAGTTCCGGCGCTTCGCCGACTACTGCGCCTCCTTCACCGCCCACGAGTGGGCGCTACCGACCGAGTGCACCGGGTGGACGGCACGCGACATCGCCTTGCACGTGCTGGGTTCGGCCGACGCGCAGGCGTCGGTGAAGGAGTTCCTCCACCAGTTCGTGCGTGGGCTGCCCGTGAACCGCCAGATCGAGTCGCACCACTGGGTCGACGGGATCAACGAACTGCAGATCCGCGAGCGGCGGAACCTGTCGAACGCCGAGCTCGTCGTGCAGCTCACGGCGGTCGGTCCGAAGGCGGTCGCGGGCCGGTGGGGGACTCCGGCACCGATTCGCCACCTCCCGCTCCCGCTCGGGCCGCCCGTCGGGTGGACCGGGCTCTGGTACCTGCTCGACGTGGGGTTCACCCGCGACGTGTGGGCGCACCGCATCGACCTCGAGGCGGCGACCGGACGGCCGCTGGAGCTCAGCGCCGATCACGACGGCCGGCTCGTCGCCGACCTCCTGGCCGAGTGGGCCTCGGTCCACGGCGAGCCCTTCGAGCTCGTGCTCACCGGGCCCGCGGGTGGCTCGTACACCCAGGGTGTCGGGGGCGAGCGGATCGAGCTCGACGCGGTGCAGTTCGTGCGCACGCTCTGCGGGCGCCGTCCCGGCACCGGTGTGCTCGCGCACCCGTTCCCGCTCTGATCATCCGTCCATCCCGTCCGACGAACGCAAGCACACACCACAGGAGCAGACCCATGACCGACGTCACCGAGATCGCCGACGGCATCTACCGCATCAGCACGCTCGTGCCCGACATCGGGCCGACCGGCTTCACCTTCAACCAGTTCCTCGTCGACGCCGAGGAACCGCTGCTGTACCACGCGGGTCTCCATCAGTTGTTCCCGGTGGTGTCGGAGGCGATCGCGACCGTCATGCCGGTCGAGCGCCTGCGCTGGATCATGTTCGGCCACTACGAAGCCGACGAGTGCGGCGCGATGAACGAGTTTCTCGCGGTGGCCCCGAACGCGCAGGTCGCGCACGGCGCGCTCGGATGCGTGGTCTCGATCAACGACGTGGCCGATCGCGCGCCGCACCCGCTCGGACCCGACGAGGTGATCGACCTCGGCGGCAAGCGCGTGCGCAACATCGACACGCCGCACGTACCGCATGGTTGGGACTCGCACTCGATCATCGAGGAGACGACGAACACGCTCTTCTGCGGCGACCTCTTCTCGCACGTCGGGCCGGGGCCGGCGATCACCGGCGACGACCTCCTCGAGGTCGCGGGTCAGGCCGAGGACATGTTCCAGTCGACGTGCCTCACGCCCCAGACCGCGGCCTCGATCCGTGGGCTCGCCGACCTCGCCCCGGAGCGCCTGGCGATCATGCACGGCTCGTCGTTCGAGGGCGACGGGGGTGCTGCGCTCCGCGCGCTCGCCGACGAGTACGAGCGGCGTCTCCTCACGGGCATGGGCACAGGCGTCCCGGCGTAGCCTCCCCGGCGTGGAGCCGGAGCGGAGTCGAACGGTCGAGCAGGAGCCGGCGGAGTGGGTCGACGTCGTGGTCGTGGGTGCCGGTGTGTCCGGGATCGGGATGGCCTGGCACCTCCACGACGCGCTGCCCGAGCTCTCGTTCACCTTGCTCGAGGCGCGTGACGCGATCGGCGGCACGTGGGACCTGTTCCGCTATCCGGGCGTCCGCTCCGACTCCGACGTGCAGACGTACTCCTACGCCTTCCGGCCGTGGACCGCACCCGACATGCTCGCCTCGGGTGACGCGATCCTCCGGTACCTCGACGACACGCTCGACGAGCACGGGCTGCGCGCGCACGTGCGCCTGCGCCACCGGGTCCTGGGCGTCGAGTGGTCGTCGGCGCGGTCGTGCTGGACGGTCGACGCGGAGCGCACCGACACCGGTGAGCCAGTGTGCCTGCGGTGCTCCTGGCTCATCGCGACCACCGGCTACTTCCGGTACGACCGCGGCTGCACGCCCGAGTTCGCCGGGCTCGACCGGTACCGCGGCACGTTCCTGCACGCGCAGGAGTGTCCGGCCGATCTCGACGTCGACGGCAAGCGGGTGGCGGTGATCGGCAGCGGTGCCACCGCGGCGACGCTCATCCCCGCGCTGGCCGACCGCGGTGCCCACGTCACGATGGTGCAACGCTCGCCCAGCTACTACGCGTCGCTGCCCCGCCACGATCCGATCGCCGACGCGCTCCGCCGTCACCTCGCGCCGGCGCGCGCGCAGCGATGGACGCGGAGCAAGAACCAGGCGACCCTCGCCCTGTTCTACCGGCTCTGCCGGTGGCAGCCCGACCGCATGAAGCGCCTGCTGGTGGGCGACGTTCGCCGGCGTCTCCCCGAGGGCTTCGACGTCGAACGCCACTTCACGCCTTCGTACGGACCATGGGACCAGCGCGTCTGCATCGTTCCCGGCGGCGACCTGTTCGAGGCGATCAGGGCGGGCGACGTCGACGTCGTCACCGGTGTCATCGACACCTTCACCGAGGGTGGGCTGCGGCTTTGCGCGGGCGACGAGGTCGACGCCGACGTCGTGATCGCGGCGACCGGCCTCGAGGTGCTGGCCCTCGGCGACGTCGACGTGGTCGTCGACGGCGAGGCCATGCCCGCGGCCGCTCGCCTCGTCTACAAGAGCGTGATGCTCTCCGACGTACCGAACTTCGGGTACGTGTTCGGCTACACGAACGCGTCGTGGACGCTCAAGGTCGACTTGGCGGCCGCCTGGCTGTGTCGCGTGATCGCGCACATGCGGGCCACGGGCGCGACGAAGGTGGTGCCACCGTCACCGGTCGGGGAGATGCCCACGCGCTCGATGCTCGACCTGCAGGCCGGGTATCTCCTGCGCGCCGAGGACCGCCTCCCGCGCCAGGGCACGGGTGTGTGGTCGGTGCCGAAGAGCTACCGCGCCGACGCGCGGCGGCTGCTGCGCGATCCGGTCGACGACGGCACCCTGAAGTTCTCGCACACCCGGGTCCTCGACGACCGGGCCCGGTCCCAGCGTGGAGGATTTCTCTCGCCGGCGTCGTCCTCTTCCTCTTCGGTGCGTTCGCCTGGGGGTTCGAGCCGTCGACCGCCGTCGAACCGATCCCGGCGCGCGAACTGGAAGCGGGCGAGGTTTCTCCACGGTAGACTAGAAAAGGCGATGAGCGGACTCGGAGCCGGATCCCGGAGCGTCGATCGATGGCGGTAGCGCTGCAGGTGCAAGCGC
>DASUAS010000164.1:0-3269 GCA_035763625.1 Acidimicrobiia bacterium | reverse complement strand
TGACCGTGGACCCGTCGGCGAGCACGACGAACCCGACCGGGACCTCGCCCCAACGTGCGTCGGGCCGTCCCACGACCGCGGCCTCGATCACCGCGTCGTGCTCGTACAACACCCGCTCGACCTCCGAGCTGGCGATGTTCTCGCCGCCCGACACGATCATGTCCTTCAGGCGGTCGACGATGGAGAGGAAGCCGTCGTCGTCGACTACGCCGATGTCGCCGGTGTGGAACCAGCCACCCGCGAACGCGGCCGCGGTGGCGTCGGGGTCGCGCCAGTATCCGGCGAAGACCTTGGGCCCGCGCAGCACCACCTCGCCGCGCTCGCCCGCGGGGAGCGACGTGCCGTGCTCGTCCCAGATGTCGACCTCGAGGTACTGGCACGGGCGCCCGACGCTGCCGAGCTTGCTGACGGTGTGGTCGCGGTCGAGGAAGGTGTCGCCCGACACGGTTTCGGTGAGCCCGTAGGCATCGGCGAACCACGCCGACGGGAACGTGGTGCGGATGCGTTCGATGGTGGGGACGGGCATCTTCTCGCCGCCGGCGATGATCACCTTCACCGACGAGAGGTCACGTCGCTCGATGCCGGGCACGTCCAGCACCGCGCGCACCATCGCCGGCGCCGCCCAGATGGCGGTGACGCGCGATCGCTCGATCTCGTCGACGACCTGCGCCGCGTCGAAGGTCGTGTGCAGCACCGTGGTCGCGCCCACCGCGATCATCGTGGTGGTGACCAGGTCGAGCGCACCGACGTGGTAGAGCGGCCCGCACGCGAGGCCGACATCGTCGGCGGTGAACCCGAACTCGGCGACGTGGGCGGCGTTCTTCCACGCCAGGTTGGCGTGCGTGAGCATCACGCCTTTCGGACGCCCGGTCGTGCCCGACGTGTACATGAGACGGTGCACGTCGTCGGCGGTCGCGGCCACGCGCCGCGGTGCTCCACCGTCGGCGTGCAGGTCGGCAAAGCGCTCCCAGCCGGGGATGGCGTCGTCACCGATGCGCACGCGAGCGAGGTCACCCTCGAGGTCGTGCAGCGCGGCGCCGGCCAGGTCGACGAGCTCGGGACCGCACACGAGGGCGCGCGCGCCCGAGTGCTCGAGGATGAAGTGCAGCTCCGGCGCGGCGAGGCGCCAGTTGACGGGCATGGCGATGGCGCCGAGGTGGTTGGCGGCGAAGATCGTGGCGAGGAACTCGAGGTTGTTGTACGAGAGCAGCGCGACCACGTCGCCCCGGCCGATGCCGCGCGCCGCGAGGCCACCGGCGACGGATGCCGACCACTCCCGCATGCCTTCGTACGTGACGGCCCGGTCGCCGTGCGTGGCGAGCACCTGGTCGGGCGTTCGCCGCGCGTGGTGCTCGAGCACGCTGCACCAGTTGAGGTCGGACTGCATGGTGCTCATCACGGTGCGGCGTATCCGCCGTCGACCACGATCGCCGACCCGGTGGTCCAGCGCGAGCCGTCGCCCGCGAGGTACGAGTACGCGCCGAGCAGGTCGTCGGCATCGCCCAGGCCGAGCGGGTGCTTCACCGCGATGGCGTCGATCGCCTCCTGCGGCAGGCCTTCGTGGATGCCGGAGAGGAACGTGCCGGGGCACACGCAGTTCACACGGATGCCGTCGCGCGCGTACTCGACCGCGGCGACCTTGGCGAGTTGGATGACCGCCGCCTTGGTGGCGCAGTACGGCGCCGCATGCGACCACGCGGTCATGCCCGCGACCGACGCGGTGAGGACGATCGAGCCGGACCGCTGCGGACGCATCACCGCGACCGCGGCGGTGATCCCGTTGACCGCACCGAGGACGTTGACGCGGAACGACCGTTCCCAATCGGCGGTGGTGAGGTTGTGGATGCGTCCGTTGGGGGCGAGCACGCCGGCGTTGCTGATCAGCACGTCGAGGTGACCGAACCGATCGACCGCGCGCGCGACGACCGCCTCGACGTCGGAGAGCAGGCTCACGTCGGCGCGCAGGGAGTCGACCTCGCCCCGCTCGGCGGGGAGGCCGGCGATCGAAGCCGCGAGCAGATCGTCGTCGATGTCGCTGAGCACGACATCGGTGTCGGGTTCACCGGCGAACCGGCGCGACAGCGCGGCGCCCAGCGTGCCACCCGCGCCGGTGATCGCCACCACCCGGCTCATGCCGCCGACCTCACCGGCGTCATACGAGGAGGTACCCGCCGTCGACCGTGAGCACGGTGCCGGTCACGAACGCCGACGCGTCCGACGCCAGGAACTCGTACGCGCCGACCAGGTCGGCGGGCGCACCCCAGCGCTTGAGCGCGGTGTGCGCGAGCACCCCCGCGCCCAGCTCGGCGTGGTGCTTCCACGGCTCGACGAGCGGCGTGTCGAACCACCCGGGCGCGACGACGTTGACCGTGATGCCGACGGGCGCGAGGTCGAGCGCGAGCGCCTTGGCCAGCCCGACCAGGCCGGCCTTCGATGCGCTGTACGCGGCGAGGCCTTCACGCGGGCGATCACCGAGCACCGAGCCGGTGAAGATCACGCGACCGCCGTCGCCCATGACGCGGGCGGCCGCGCGTGCACCGAGGAACGCGCCGGTGAGGTTGACGTCGAGGATCTCGCGCCACACCGCGGCCGACGTCTTGCGGGGTCCGGCGACGACCGGCGAGATGCCGGCGTTGCAGATCCAGGCGTCGACCCCGCCCCATTCGCGAACGGTCGCATCGGCGACCGCCTCGTTGCACTCCTCGTCGGTGACCTCACCGGGCACCACCAGCGACGGTCCGGGGAGCTCACCCGCGACCGCCTTGAGGTCGGCCTCGGTGCGCGACACCAGCGTGACGCGCGCGCCGCCGCGGGAGAACGCGGTCGCGAGCACACGACCGAGCCCGCGGCTGGCGCCGGTGATCACCACCCGTTTCCCCGCGACGTCACCCGGTCGGGCGTAGGTCTCGGGGAGGTCGATGTGCTGGGACACGACCTCGTCGGGCATCGGGCTCCCTCGCGTTGTACCGGTCAGTACAATACACGGCCCATGTTCAGCGACGCCGACCTGCTCGAGCTCCACCGCCGCATGCTGGTCATCCGCGGCTTCGAGGAGCGCGTCGCCGCGCTCTACCGCGACGGCGAGGTTCCCGGGTTCGTGCACCTGTCGATCGGGCAGGAGGCGTCGGCGGTGGGCGCATGCTGGCCGCTGCGACCCGACGACGTGATCACGTCGACCCACCGCGGCCACGGCCACTGCCTGGCCAAGGGCCTCGGCCCGGTCGGCATGTTCGCCGAGCTGATGGCGAAGGACGAGGGCACCGACCGTG
>DASUAS010000163.1:0-7651 GCA_035763625.1 Acidimicrobiia bacterium | reverse complement strand
GACGAGCACGAGCGCATGTTGCGAGATCGGGTGGTAAGGGTCGTCGTTGATCTCGGTCCCGGCGACGACGGGCATCCACTCGTCGAGCAGCTCCGTGAGCGATCGGATCATGCGGGTCTTCGCCTGCCCGCGCTCGCCGAGGAAGATCACGTCGTGCCCGGCGATCAACGCGTTCTCGAGCTGCGGGAGGACGGTGTCCTCGTAGCCGATGACCCCCTCGACCAGCGGACGACCCTCGGCGATGCGCGCGAGCGCGTTGGTGCGCACCTCTTCCTTGACCGGGCGCGACTCCCATCCGTCGGCCTTGAGCTCGCCGAGCGTTCCGGGACGGGTCATGCGCATGCTCCTGTCGTCGGGGCCCTCGTCGGCCACCGTATCGCGGGGTCAGGAGCGCCGGTGAGGGCGTGTGGGGGATGATGCGGGCATGGACGGACCGCACGTCATCTGCCAGGGACCGGAGTTCGGCGAGGGGCCGGTGTGGTGCCCGCCGGGCGCAGGCGAGCCGGAGGGCACGCTCGTGTGCACGAGCGTCGCCGGGGGCACGCTCGAACGGGTGTGGCCCGAATCCGGCCGGCGGGAGTCGATCGCCGACACCGGCGGAGGTGCCAACGGCGCCGCGCTCGCGGCCGACGGCGGGTTCCTCGTCACGCAGAACGGCGGCATCGACTTCTCGGTGTTCGAGATCTTCGGCCAACTGCCGCCCCCGCGCTACGTGCAGCCGGGGTTGCAGCGCGTGACGCCCGACGGCGCGGTCAGCTACCTGACGCCGGACACGATGCAGCAACCCAACGACCTGTGCGTCGCCGCCGACGGCACCGTCTACTTCACCGACCCGAAGTGGCCGACGCCCGAACCCGCCAGTGGCCGGATCTTCGCCTTGGACCCCGCCACAGCCGAGGGAGGCGCGACGTTGCGCCTCGTCGCCGACGGCTTCTGGGCGCCGAACGGGATCATCCTCGACGTCGACGGCGAGACGTTGATCGTCGTGGAGAACGGCCTCCATGGCGAGCACCACGGGTTCGTGCGGCTCCACCCCGACGATCCCGACGGCTCGCGCGAGATGTTCGCGCCGGGCCGTGGCGGAGACGGGGGCGCCATCGACGTCGACGGGCGCATCTACATGGCCGGCGGTGGGCACGTGGTCACCATCTACGAGCCCGACGGCACGGTCGTCGAGGTGCTGCAGTCGCCCGGCGACCACCCGGTGAGCACCAACCTGTGCTTCGGCGGCGACGACCTGCGCACGCTGTTCGCGGTCGACGGCGGCGCGCCCGGCCACGTCTACTGCTGGACCGGCATGCCCACGCCGGGACGGCCGCTGCACCCGTGGCCGGACCGGCCGGGCATTTGAGAAAACTCTCACAATCCCGGGTGCACAAGAAGCGACAGGTACGTTCTCCAACATGGCGAAGGTGGAGGAAGAGGTCTCGACCGCCGCTCAGGACGCCGGTGCCGATGACGCCGACGTCCTGACCCGGTACACGGGGCCCCCCGTCCCGGCACCCCGTCCGCAGGGCCGGTTCCTGGTGCGGTTCTGGCGCTCGGCGGTCGGCAAGAAGTGGCTGATGGCCATCAGCGGGATCATCCTGCTGGGGTTCGTGCTCGCGCACATGATCGGCAACCTGAAGGTGTTCCTGGGCAAGGAGCACCTCAACGTCTACGGCGACTGGCTCCGCACGCTCGGGGAGCCGGCCCTGCCCCGCACCGTCGTGCTCTGGACCATCCGCGTGGTGCTCATCGGCGCGTTCGCGGTGCACATCATCGCCGCGTACCAGCTCACGCGGATGAACCAGAAGGCACGGCCACAGAAGTACCGGTCGCACCGCGACTACGTGGCCGCCAACTTCGCGTCGCGCACGATGCGATGGACGGGCATCATCGTCGCCCTCTTCGTCATCTTCCACCTGCTCGACCTCACGTGGGGACCGGCGAACCCGCACTTCGTGCGCGGTGATCCCTACGACAACCTCTTCTACAGCTTCGACCGCGTGCCCGTCGCCATCGCGTACATCGTGGCGATGCTCGCACTCGGCCTCCACATCTTCCACGGGGCGTGGAGCATGTTCCAGAGCCTGGGTCTCAACAACCCGCGGTGGAACATCTGGCGTCGGTACTTCGCCGTCGCGTTCGCGGTCGTGATCACGGTGGGCAACATCAGCATGCCGTTGCTGATCACCACGGGAGCAGTGAGCCGATGATCGGTGAGCTCGACGCCAGGATCCCCGAGGGACCCATCGCGGAGAAGTGGTCGCAGCACAAGTTCGACGTGAAGCTGGTCAACCCGGCCAACAAGCGTCGCTTCGAGATCATCGTCGTGGGCAGCGGGCTCGCGGGTGCGGCCACGGCGGCGACGCTCGGCGAGCTCGGCTACCGCGTGAAGCTGTTCACCTTCCACGACTCGCCGCGACGCGCGCACAGCATCGCGGCACAGGGCGGCATCAACGCGGCGAAGAACTACCCCAACGACGGCGACAGCGTCTTCCGCCTCTTCTACGACACGGTGAAGGGTGGTGACTTCCGGTCCCGCGAAGGCAACGTGTACCGACTGGCCGAGGTGAGCGTCAACATCATCGACCAGTGCGTCGCGCAGGGGGTGCCGTTCGCGCGCGAGTACGGCGGTCTCCTCGACAACCGCTCGTTCGGTGGTGCGCAGGTCTCACGCACGTTCTACGCCCGCGGCCAGACCGGTCAGCAGCTGCTGCTCGGCGCCTACCAGGCACTCGCGCACCAGGTCGAGCGGGGCACCGTCGAGCTGCACACGCGCCGAGAGATGCTCGACCTCGTCGTCAAGGACGGCCGCGCGGCCGGCATCGTCACCCGCGACCTCACGACCGGTGCGATCGAGTCGTGGTCGGCGCACGCCGTCGCCCTCTGCACCGGCGGCTACGGCAACGCCTACTACCTGTCGACCAACGCCAAGGCCAGCAACGTCACCGCCGCGTGGCGAGCGCACAAGCGCGGCGCGCTGTTCGCCAACCCCTGCTTCACGCAGATCCACCCCACCTGCATCCCGCGCAGCGACGAGTTCCAGTCGAAGCTCACGCTGATGTCGGAGTCGCTGCGCAACGACGGGCGGGTCTGGATCCCGAAGCAGCTCGACGACCCCCGCTCCCCCGATCAGATCCCCCTCGACGACCGCGACTACTTCCTCGAGCGTCGCTACCCGGCGTTCGGCAACCTCGTGCCCCGCGACGTGGCGTCGCGCGCGATCAAGACCGAGGTCGATGCGGGACGCGGCGTCGGGCCGCAGAAGAACGGTGTGTACCTCGACTTCCAGGAGTCGATCGCGCGCCTCGGAAAGGACGTCGTCGAAGAGCGCTACGGAAACCTCTTCGAGATGTACGAGCGCATCACCGACGAGAACCCGTACCAGGTGCCGATGCGCATCTACCCGGCCATCCACTACACGATGGGCGGGCTCTGGGTCGACTACAACCTGATGAGCAACGTCCCTGGACTGTACGTGCTCGGTGAAGCCAACTTCGCCGACCAGGGCGCCAACCGGCTCGGAGCGAGCGCGCTGATGCAGGGCCTGGCCGACGGGTACTTCGTGCTCCCGTCGACCATCTCCGACTACCTCGCCCCACTGCTCGGCACCGCGCCGGTGCCGGTCGACGACCCGGCGTTCACCGATTCGGAGGCTGCGGTCGCCGACCAGACCAAGCGCCTCCTCGCGGTGAACGGGAAGCACTCGGTCGACCACTTCCACCGCGAGCTCGGGAACATCCTGTGGGACAACTGCGGGATGGCGCGCAGCCAGCAGTCGTTGGAGAAGGCGCTCACCGACATCCCCGCGCTGCGCGAGGAGTTCTACGCCGACGTGTGCGTGCCCGGCAGCGCGTCGACGCTCAACCAGTCGCTCGAGAAGGCCGGACGCGTCGCCGACTTCCTCGAGTTCGGCGAGCTGCTCTGCCTCGACGCTCTCACCCGCGAGGAGTCGTGCGGCGGTCACCTGCGCGTCGAGCACCAGACCGCGGAGGGTGAGGCGCTGCGCGACGACGAGCACTTCTCACACGTCGCCGCGTGGGAGTTCGAGGGGGTCGGCACCGCACCGACGCTGCACAAGGAGCACCTCGACTTCGAGTACGTCCACCTCGCACAGCGAAGCTACAAGTAGCCACGAGAGTTCGGAAGGGCCCGTACACACCATGGACCTGAAGCTCCGCGTCTGGCGCCAGGCCGGCACCAACGCCCCCGGCGCGTTCGAGGACCTCGACGCCACCGACATCAGCCCCGAGATGTCCTTCCTCGAGATGTTCGACGTCGTGAACGAGCGGCTCATCTCGCAGGGCCGCGAGCCGATCGCGTTCGACCACGACTGTCGCGAGGGGATCTGCGGCTCGTGCTCGATGATGATCAACGGCCGCGCGCACGGGCCGTCCGAGGGCACGGCGACGTGTCAGCTGCACATGCGCAAGTTCAGCGACGGCGACGAGATCGTCGTGGAGCCGTGGCGGGCGAAGGCGTTCCCCATCATCAAGGACCTCGTCGTCGACCGCAGCGCGTTCGACCGCATCGTCGAGGCCGGCGGCTACATCACCGCCCCCACCGGGAGCGCGCCCGACGCCAACCTGATCCTGGTGCCCAAGGAGGCCGCCGACGCGGCGATGGACGCCGCCGCGTGCATCGGCTGCGGTGCGTGCGTGGCCGCCTGCCCCAACAGCGCCGCCCAGCTGTTCACCGCGGCCAAGGTCGGGCACCTCGGCCTGCTCCCCCAGGGTCAGCCCCAGCGCTACGAGCGGGTGATCAACATGGTCGAGGTGATGGAGAGCTACTTCGGCTCCTGCACCAACCACGGCGAGTGCGAGAAGGCGTGCCCGAAGGAGATCAGCATCGACTTCATCGCGCTCCTCAACCGCGACTACGTGAAGGCCCAGTTCAAGAACCGCAAGCTCTCCGGCCAGAAGTCGTAGCCGCTCCCACGTTCTGACACCGTTCGCGTGTCTCAGAGCCCGCTCAACGGCGCCAAAACGGTCACTCCGGGCTGAGCGACTCGAGGTCGGTGACGACGCGGTCGACGTCGGCCTGGGCCCGGGCGATGCGGCCACGGCAGAGCTGGATCAGCTCGCTGGCCCGTTGCACACGGATGGCGAGCACGTCGACGTCGAGGTCGTCGCGCTCGAGCTCCTCCAGGATGTCGTCGAGCTCGCGCATGGCGTCGGCGTAGCCGATCTCCTCACTCACCGGCGCTCTCCTGCATGTGGGCCTCCGAATCGGGTGCGGACGTGACGGACTCGACGCGGCTGGTGACGCGTCCGGCGGCGAGCTCGGTCTCGACCACGGCACCAGCCGCGACCGCGTCGCTGCGACGGAGCACGCGACCGTCGGCGGCGCGGGTGATCGAGTAGCCGCGTTCGAGCACGCGGCGCGGGTCGAGAGCGCGCACCACGGCTTCGCTCGCCGCCAGGCGCATCCCGGCACGGTCGAGGTGGTGCTGCCCGTGCGTGGCGACGCGGCGTTCGCGAGCTTCGAGCACGCGGTGTCGCTCGTGGGTCGCCCGGCGGCCGAGCTCGACGATCCGACGGGCGCGGGCGTCGAGGCGCGTGCCGAGGTCGGCGGCGCGCCGGCGGGCGAGCTCGTCGAGACGTCCGTGCGCGCGGTCGAGGCGAGTGTGCTCGCGCACCACCGCGGTGGTCGCGCTGCGCCGCGCGCGACGGGCCGCTTCGTCGAGCTCGCGGCCGGTGACGGCCATGCGCTGGCGCGCCCGCGCGGCTACTCGGTGCGACGCGTGGTCGAGCGCGCCGACGAAGTCGTCGACCTGGCGCACGAGGAGCTGCGCGCACGCGGTGGGGGTCTTGCACGCGGTGTGCGCGACCTCGTCGGCCACGCTGCGGTCGATCTCGTGACCGACACCGGTGAACACGGGGACGTCCATCGCCGCGATCGCGCGCGCCACCAGCTCGGAGTCGAACGGTGCGAGGTCGGCGCGTGAGCCTCCACCCCGCGCGATGACCACCACGTCGACGTCGACCTGTGAGATCCGGCCCAGCGCCCACTTGATGCGTTGCGCCGCACCCGCGCTCTGCACCGCGACGTCGACCACGCCGACGCGCCATGCGTAGGGCGAGCGCAGCAGCTCGTCGACGAAGTCGTGGAAGGCGGCGCTCCCGTGACTCGTGATCAGGCCGACCCGGAGTGGGACGGGTGCCAGCTCGAGCGCACCGTTGGCGCCGAGCACTCCCTCCGACGAGAGCGCCCGCAGCAGCCGATCGCGGTTGGCCGCCAGTCGACCGACGGTGAACACGGGATCGATGCCGCTCATCACCAGCTGGTACTGGCCGGTGGGCGGGTGCACCCGCACCCGGCCCCGGATGCGCACCTCGACGTCGTCGCCCAGTGCCGCACCGGGCACCTCGGCCAGCGCCCGCCGCACCTTCGGGGCGTCGTCGCTGAAGAGCGCGACGTCGAGGCGGCCCTGGACCCGATCGCCCCGCCCCGCCTTCTCCACCAGCTTGAAGTAGGTGTGCCCGTTGCGGGTGCGCAGGTTCTGGACCTCGCCCTTCACCCAGAGCTCGTCGGGATGCGCTCGCCGGAGCGCGTCGCGCACGAGCGAGTTGAGCTCGACGACGGTGTAGGTCGGCACCTCGACCACCTCGTCGGAGAACCCGAACGACGCCTGTTCCATGGAGGCGACAGTAACGGTTGGGTGTGACAACTCGTCTCCGACTGGTCGACGGCCGGTCGCGCGCCCGACACGCTGCGTTCACACCGTGTCCGTACCGTGAGCGGTGGGAACCTGCAGAGAGGAGCGATCGTGAGCGACGACTTGGTGCCCACGACCGAGTACCCGCCCGTCAGCTGGGAGAGCGACACCGTGTTCGAGGCTCCCGGCCCGATGTCCCGTCCCCTCGCCAACTACCTCGCGATGTGCGCTCCCCGCTCACCTCGCGTGTCGAGGGCCAACCGCTTCCGGATCGACGCCCATCTCGTGCTCGTCGGCGCCGCGTCCGTCAACTGACCCACCCGGTTCCAGCCCGGCGCTGCGGCCGCTACGGCTTGGTGGTGGTGGTGGTCGTCGGCGTCGAGGTCGCCGGGGTGGCGAGCAGCGCGTTCCACGTGGCCGCGTCGACGACGCCCGTCGCCGGGAGCTTGTTCGCGGTCTGGAACGCCTTCACCTGGGCGGTGGTGGTGGGGCCGAAGGATCCGTCGGGCGCACCGACGTCGAAGCCGAGCGCGTTGAGCCGCTGCTGGAGGGTCGTCGTCTCGCTGGTGTTCGGCGTGCCTTCCTGGATGGTCTGATGCGCCGTCGTCGTGGTCGTCACCGGCGGCAACGTGGTGACGGTCGTCGTGACGGTCGTGCCGCCGCCGTTGGCGCTCGACGTCCCCGTCGGGAAGCCGTCACCGGGTTCGATCGCGAGCAACACCGCACCGGTGATGACCGCGAGCACGATGATCACGAGGCCGCGGGTGTTCTGGAACCACTGCTCCACGCCCGGAAGCTTACGTACTGGCGGCGGCGTCTGCCTGGCTTCCGACGCGGTCTCCACCGCGCAGCACGCGCCAGAGCGCGTGGTAGCTCGGGTACTCGAGCCCGGGCGTCACGTACCCCGACTCGCACAGCGCCCGGTGGTACTCGGGCAGACGGCGCATCGACACGCCGGCATCGACGTGGTGCGCGAGGTGCCAACCGATGTGGAACGGCACGAGGAAC
>DASUAS010000162.1:0-2091 GCA_035763625.1 Acidimicrobiia bacterium | reverse complement strand
GGTGGCCGTCGCGCTCACCCGGGCCGGTGTCGAATGGGTGGTGCCGTTCGCGATCGCGCTGCCGCTCTTCGGCGTGGAGCTCTGGTACGACGCCCGGAGCCGCGGCCGGCGGGTCGTGCCGGAGGTGAGCGGTGCGGTCGGCATCACCGCGGTGGTCGCGTCGATCGCGCTGGCCGGCGGTGAGGGCTCTGCGTTGGCGATCGCGATGTGGTTGGTGCTCGCGGGACGCGCCGCCGCCTCGGTCCCGTTCGCGCGGGTGCAGGTGCAGCGGTTGCGCTCGACGCCTCCACCGACGATCGTCAGCGACCTGTCCCAACTCGCGGGCGTGCTGCTCGCGGCGGCCTCGGTCGCGGTCGACGACGCGGTGCTCGCCGGTGCCGCGGCAGTGGTCGTCGTCGCGATCGCGCAGTTCGCATGGAGTCGGGGACCGGCGCGCCCGGCGCTGGCCGTCGGGCTCTCCCAGCTCGGCTTCGGACTGCTCGTGGTCGCGGCCACCGCGATCGGCGTGCTCGCATGAGCGGGGTGACGGGCGACGACGCGCCGTGGCACGCTGGTGCCATGGCTCCCACCATCCGACCCGGGGAGATCGCCGGCTGGCCGCTGCTGTCGATCGTCTACCGCACCGATCCCGACCGGCTCGCCGACCTCCTCCCTCCGGGCATCGTTCCCGGCGCGCAGCCGCACGTGCACGTCAACGTCTACAACTTCCCGGTGAAGGGCGAGCCCGAGTACGGCGTGTCGACCAAGGTCGACGCCGACTACCAGGGCGTGCCCGGCTTCTACGGGATCGGGATCGGCATCGACCAGGAGTCGGCGATCTTCATCAGCCAGGAGCTCAACGGACAACCCAAGTTCCCGTGTTCTACCGTCTACTTCCGCAACGGCGACGGGGTGGAAGCGCGCTGCACGCACCAGGGCTACACGTTCCTCGAGTTCCACGGTCGCGTCACCGGCGAGGTCGAACCCGCGGGCGAGTTCACCGAGCACGAGTGGTGGATCAAGTGCTCCCGGGCGGTCGGTGGCGCCGAGAAGCGCTACGACTTCCCTCCCCACGTCGTCGACGTCTCGTCGGCGGGTGCGACCATCCACGAGGAGGAGGTCGACGGCGCGCTCGTGCTGCGCGACAGCCCGTGGGATCCGTACACGGAGCTCCTGCCGATGCTCGAGCTCCTCTCGACGCGCCTCGTCACGCGCACGCACTCACACCGCGAGATCTCGCTCGCAGGCCCGCTCGACCCGATCGCGTTCTGGCCCTACGCCGACACGATCGGCGGCTCGCGCTGGCCCGGAGACCGCGGCGGTCCGCGGCGGTCGCGCTGAGACCCGCGCGTCGACTACTTGCTCGCGCCCGCCTTCGCGGCGGCGCCGGTCATGACCCGCCAGGCGTTGCGGTCGGTGTCGTCGGCGAGGCGACCCACGTGGGTGACGGTGTCGACGTCACCCACCTCGGCCCGCAGCGCGGCGGCGGTGCACTGCTGCTTCGGCCGCACCGAGAACGGGTCGAACCCGTAGGCGTCCATCGCGTTGCGGTGCGTGATGCGGTCGATGGTTTCGGGATCGAGGTCGCCGACGAGCGCCCAGAGCTTCTCCGGCCCCTCGGGCCACGAGCTGTCGGAGTGCGGGTAGTCGGATTCCCAGCACACCTGGTGCGGGCTGAACTCGTCGAGCAGCTTCACGCCGACGCGGTCGTTGATGAAGCACACGTAGATGCGCTCGTGGAACAACTCGGTGGGTGACAAACCCTGCGGCTGCTCCTGCTGCATCCATCCGTTGTGCCGATCGAGCGTGTGCTCGGCGCGCCAGAGGAAGTAGGGGATCCAACCGATGTCGCCCTCGGTGAGCGAGAAGCGCACGCCGGGGAACCGGTGCCAGAAGTCGGCCCAGAGCAGGTCGCCGAGCGTGTAGATGGTCATCGCCGACGACAGGTTCATCGCGACCGGCGGCGGCGCGTCGGGCGACGTGCTCGCCGACTTCGACGACGACCCCACGTGGCAGCACAGCACCGTGCCGGTGTCGCTGCAGGCGGCGAACAGCGGATCCCAATGACGGGTGTGGATGCTCGGCATGCCCAACCCGGCGGGGTTCTCGGAG
>DASUAS010000161.1:0-4387 GCA_035763625.1 Acidimicrobiia bacterium | reverse complement strand
GAGCCCGGCGGTGAGCTTGACGAGGGCGGCGATGCCCACGAGTGCCCCGGCGGTGCCGGCGCGGCGTGCCCGGGCGGCGAGGAGCGTGGCGCCCAGGAGCAGCGCGCCGATCAGGAGGTCGTTGTGCCCGCCGTTCACCGCGAAGACCGCGAGCACCGGGCTGAGCCCCACGAACGCCAATGCAGCGACGCGCCGAGTGGTGCGCCACACGACGATGACCACGGCCAGCAGCGCCAGCGCCGCGATGAGCTGGAAGTACAAGCGGGCCACCACCGGCGATGGTCCCGCGATCCATGCTCCGAGCGCCGCGGTCCCGACGAACACGGGTCCGTACACCGAAGCCCGATGCACCCATCGGGGGCTGACCCGCTCGAAGAACGGGTCGTGACGGAAGTCGGCGGGAGTGTGGCCGTAGGGGCTGCTGCCGTACTCCGTGACCATCCGGCCGTACATCGTGTAGGACCACACGTCGTTCGAGGTGCGTGGCGGCGCGATGACCGCAGCGCTGATCGTGATCGCGATCGCGGCGACGACGGGCGCGAGGCCGACTCGGGGATCACGGTGCTCGACCAGGACGAGCAGGCCCACGAGCAGCGCGGTCAGCAGCACGACCGACGCCGAGGCCACCGAGTGGCGGGGCAACCGAAGGAGCGCGACGTTGCCCGCGGTTGCCGCCGCGAGGAGGACGACGCGTCGCGTGCGACCAGGCCGTCGGATGATGCTCGACCGTCCCGCATCGGGTCCTCGATCCGGTCGAGACGAAAGGCCGCCGAGCTTCATCGGGGCGGGCCCCCGCGACGGAGCCGGTACACCTCGACGCCGTGCACCGATCCCACCGCCGCATAGTGGTCGCGGAGGAAGCGGGCGACCGGGGGCACCAGCGACACCGGATAGCTCCGGTACCCGCGCAGGCCGTCGCTCGACGTGTCGAAGAACAGCACCGGGGGATGAGCGTGCAGCGACCGGACGAAGGTGTCCCGGGCGCCCGGCGTCGCATCACGCAACCGTTGGGGTCCGTTCGTGCGCCCGGCGGTCTTGCCGGTCACGAAGTCGGTGCTGACCATGCTGCCCCCGGGTGCCCGGCCCGACAGCCAGTACACCTCGGGTGCGTCGCCCCACACCGTCACCCGGTCGCCCTCGCGGGTGTTCGCCGACGCGTAGGTGGCCATCGCCCGCACCGTCGGATCGAGCCGCGGAGGTGACAACGCGAGGATCCACGCCGCGATCACAGGCGCGGCGACGACCACCACGAGCATCCGGCGGGTCGCCGGTCGGCACGCCGCCGCGCCGAGCCCGGCGAGGAAGCACAACGGAGGGAGGACCTGCAGCCAGTAGTGGCCGAAGAACCGCCACCCCGCGACGAAGGCCACGACGCCGGTGGCCAGCCAGAGCCAGAGGTCGAGGTCTTCTCGGTGCCGGCCCCGCCGCAGCACGAGCCACAACGCGGCGACGTTGGCGAGCACGAAGAGCTCGACCGCGAGGCCGCCGCGCTCGCCGATCTGTTGCGATTCGCCCACCGCGAGCACCGAGCCGTTGCCAGCGAACGTCCAGTGCCAGAACGCGCCGAACGGCACGACCAGCGCGGCGGCGCCGATCGTGGCCGTGGTTCCGGCGAGCACGAGGAGCACCCGTTCGGCGCGCCGACCACTCGCCCACCAGGATGCGTAGGCCGCCGGGACGACGCCGACGATCCAGGTCTGGCGCGTGAGCGCGGCGAGTCCGACGAGGATCCCGGCCGTGATCGCGCTGCGACGGGTACCGGCGCGCGCAGCGACGAGTGCAGCGCAGCCCGGGAGGAGCGCGAGGTGCGCGAAGTTGGTGGCTTGCGCGTCGGTCGGTTGCAGCGCGGTGGCGCCCGCGACGAGCAACCCGGCGGCCCACCATCCGGCCCGCGCGCCGCCCGCGCGTCGCGCGCCGTATGCGAGTACGACCGCGGCGGCGGCGAGGCACAGGGCGCCGACGACGTGCAGCGGCCGCAAGTCGCGCGACCCGGTCGACAGGAAGGTCCCGGCGTAGACGAACGCGGGGATCGGCGGCTTGCGATCGATCGCGTCCCGGTAGATGGTGCCGCCGTGCTCGACGACCATGCCCACGGTGGCGATCGCCGCTTCGTCGGAGTCGAACAGTTGGTGGACGTACCCAGGAACGTGCGCGAGCAACGCCGCGAACACGACGGCCACGACGCCCAGCCACCATGCCCGGCCCGACGCTCGGAACGAGGCCGAGGTGACCGTCGCCGTGGAGTCGTGGTCAGCGGGTGCCAACACGCGCGACGATTCCTGCGGTGCCCACCACCCGGCGATCGATGCTCGTCGTCCGCGGCGCGATCCTCGCGATCGGGGTCGCGTTGACGACCTTCAGCTTCGTGCGCCTCGTGGAGGTGCACGACCGGGTCGTGCTCGCGGCGCCGTGGTGGTGGCTCGGCCTCATCGGGGTTGCAGCGACGCTGCTGGGACTGGGGGCGCCGTGGTCGGCGCGCCGGCGGCGCGGCGGCGGGTCGTGACCGCACGGATCGTGAACTCGATCCCGACCGCGGCGAGCACGAGCAGCAGCGGTCCGGCCTCGACCCGGAACCGGTTGTTCTCTCGATAATCCAGCGCGTTGCCCACCACGAGCGACCATGCGAGCACGATCGCGGCGACCGTCACGACGGTGCGGAGCACGGTCCCACGCCGCCCCCGCCGCCATCCGGCCAGCACGCCGAAGGCCGCGAAGCCGACCAGCGCCAGGATCGTGTAGCTCATCGACCCGAGGGCGGTGCCCCACGGGAACGGGCCCATCGACGCCTCGAACCGAGCCGGGTCGTTCCATCCCGTCGCGACCGGGCGCAGGAGCACGAGACGGTCGAACCAGTCGGCGTAGCCGGCGATGGGACGGCGATCGGCGCGCAGCTGGAGCGAGTCGTCACCGGGCTCGGCCCACACCGTGTAGGCCGCGAGCTCCGCGCGCGCGACCGCGTCGACGCCGCCGTGGCGCAGCAGCTCGATCGAGTCGTGCTGGTATTGCGAGGCCACCTCGTCGTAGAGCGACGCGTTGAAGTTCGGCTGACCCGTCGACTTGTAGAGAGCATCCGTTGCCGCGCTGCCGTAGCGCGTCGGACGAGGAAAGCGTCGGGTGTACGCCGACGGCTTCCGGAACGCGACCTGGCATGCGGAGGCACTCACCGTGCGGTCGGCGACCAGCTGGCGGCACTCGGACTGCGACACCCCGGCGTGCGCGACGTAGGACACGTTCATGCCCAGCCACGAGCTGTTGTTCCAGCTGTCGAACACGAGCACGTTCTTGACCGACCACCCGACGACGACGAGCAGCGGCAGCGCGGCGATGGCTGCGAGCTGGCGGCTCGACAGCGAGAGCTGACGCCACACGACCACGAGGACCAGCACCATGAGCAGGATGTGGAACGAGCTGCGCAGCAGGACCAGCGCCGCGAAGCAGCTCACGAACAGCACGCCGTCCCAGGTCCGTCGATCGGCGACGAAGCGCGCGAGCGCGAACAACGCCAGCGCGGTCAGCAGGATCTGCAACTGGCTGTAGAAGAACCAGCTCTCGGTGAGGATGGTCTCCGGCGCCACGACGAAGAGGCAGACGATCACGGCGCCCAACCACGGGCGGACCCCGAGGCGAGCCATGGTGGCGAACACGAGCAGCGCGGTCGCGAGTCCGGCGAGCGCCCAGAGCCCGGCGAGCACACTCTGCACCGAGCTGTCGGGGAGCTGGACGACCGCGGCCGTGAACACGTTGAAGACCGGCGGTTGGCTGTGCAGGTAGAAGATGCTCGCGAACGGCTGCTCGCGGAGCAGCCGGACGTCGAGCAGCTGGTACGCGTTGTGCAGCAATCCGTCGTCGTAGCGCACCCCGGCCGCGAACGCGACGACGCGGGAGACGACGAACACGACGACGATCACGATCGTCGGCGTCGATCGCCGTTGCTGAAGTGCCGCCGTCGTCACCGTGAATCGCCCGAGGGCGCACGAGCCGGGTGCAGCACGGCCGAACTGTACTGTTCGCTCCCACCCCGGCGGCTGCGCGTCTCGGGGCCGCGCCGGCTGCCATGATGTCGCCCGCGTGAAGCGCTCGGTGAGATCGGACCACGACGAACGGCGGAGGCGCTCGTTCCGGGCGCGGTGGCCACGATGGGCCGCCGTCCTCGCGACGGCGACGGTCGCGTCCGTCGCGTGCATGGGATCGGTGACGGCGGCGGCGGCAGCCACGCCGTCGGCGGCGCCTCGTCCGCAGCGAGTGCTCGTCGTGTCGGTCCCGACGCTCATCTGGAGCGACCTCGACCCCGTGGTCGTACCCAACCTCGCCCGGTTCCTGGACCGGGCCGCGATCGCCGACCTCGCCACCCGCGCCGACCGCCAGCCTGCCGCCCTCGGAGCCGCGT
>DASUAS010000160.1:0-7481 GCA_035763625.1 Acidimicrobiia bacterium | reverse complement strand
CGAGCGCTTCCACGAGCTGTGCACCCGCCTCGCCATCGCGCAGCCCCCCGGCGGCACGGCCACCACGACGGAGCAGGCGCAGGCCATCGCCGCCGGGCTCGGCTTCCCGGTGCTGGTGCGCCCGTCGTACGTGCTCGGCGGCCGGGCGATGCAGATCGTCTACGACGACGAGAGCCTGGTCAGGGCCATGGAGGAGCTCGCCGCTGAGGGCTCCCTCGGGCGGGAGGGCGGTCTCTCCGCCGAACGTCCGGTGCTCGTCGACCGCTTCCTCGAGGACGCGGTCGAGGTCGACGTCGACGCCATCCGCGACGCCACCGGCGACTCGATCGTGGGCGGTGTGATGGAGCACATCGAGGAGGCGGGCGTGCACTCGGGTGACTCCGCCTGCGCGATCCCGCCGCCGACGCTGTCCGCGCCGATGGTGGCCCGCATCGAGGAGGAGACGCGGGCGCTGGCCGACGCGCTCGACGTCCGCGGCCTGCTCAACGTGCAGTACGCGGTGAAGGGCGACGAGCTCTACGTGATCGAGGCCAACCCGCGCGCCAGCCGCACGGTGCCGTTCGTGAGCAAGGCGACCGGCGTCCCGCTGGCGAAGGTGGCGTCGCGGGTCATGGTGGGCGCGACGCTCGCCGAGCTGCGCGCCGAAGGGCTGCTGCGGCCGCCGGCCGACGGGGGGCACGTGGCGGTGAAGGAGGCGGTCATGCCGTTCAAACGCTTCCCCGACGTCGACACCGTGCTCGGTCCCGAGATGCGCAGCACCGGCGAGGTGATGGGCATCGACCGCACCTTCGGCATGGCCTTCGTCAAGAGCCAGACCGCGGCGGGCAACCGCATCCCCCATTCCGGCACCGTCTTCCTGTCGCTGGCCGATCGGGACAAGACGGCGGGAGCGGTGGCGGCCCGTCGCTTCGTGGAGCTCGGGTACACCCTCATCGCCACTGCCGGCACCGCGGCGGCGTTGGAGCGGGAGGGGCTCGAGGTCGAGATGGTGGTGGGGAAGCTCACCGACGGCGTCGCCTCCCCCGGGGTCGACGCGGTCGAGCTGCTGCAGTCGGGCAAGGTCGACCTGGTCGTCAACACCCCGCGTGGCCGCGGGCCCCGGGCCGACGGGGCCCACATCCGCCGCACCGCCACCGCCCGCGGGATCGCGTGCGTGACCACCGTGGCCGCCGCCCTGGCCGCCTCGGCCGGGCTCGTCGAGTGGCAGTCGACCGAGGCCACCGTCCGGTCGCTGCAGGACTACCACGACGACGGCCAGCTCCGCCTCGAGGTGTAGCGCCATGACCGATCCGACCGCCGTCGACCTGGAGGTCACCCTGGGTCGTCTCAGCCTTCCCAGCCCGGTGCTGACGGCGAGCGGAACCTTCGGCCACGGCGACGAGGTGGCACGCCTCGGCGACCCGGGCCGGCTCGGCGCGGTGACCGCCAAGTCGGTGAGCCCCGAGCCGTGGGCCGGGAAGCCCGCGCCGCGGCTGCACATGACCGCGGCGGGGATGGTGAACGCGGTCGGGCTCCAAGGACCCGGCATGGCCGCGTGGCTCGCCGACGATCTCCCCGCGTTGCGCGCGACCGGCGCGCGCGTCGTCGCGTCGGTGTGGGGTCACACCGTCGACGACTTCGCGCGCGCGACCGCGATGCTCGCGGGTGCCGATGTGGTCGCGGTCGAGGTGAACGCGAGTTGTCCCAACCACTCACCGCATCAGCACGGTGGCATCTGGGCGCACGACGCGCGCGCGACCGGCGAAGTGGTGCGCGCGGTCCGCGGCGCAACCGACCTCCCGGTGTTCGCCAAGCTCTCGCCCAATGTGACCGACATCACCGAGATCGCCCACGCCGCGGTCGACGCCGGGGCTGACGGGCTGACCCTCGTCAACACCGTCCTCGCGCTGGTGGTCGACGCCGAGACGCGGCGGCCGGTGCTCGGGGGAGGCGGTGGCGGGTTGTCGGGACCCGCGATCAAGCCGATCGCGCTGCGCGCCGTCCGCACGGTGACGCGCGCGTTGCCCGACGTCCCCGTGATCGGCACCGGCGGTGTGCAGTCCGGTGTCGACGCGGTCGAGATGTTGCTCGCGGGTGCGAGGGCGGTCGCGGTCGGTACCGCGAACTTTCGCGAGCCGCGCGCGCCGTACCGCGTGCTCGACGAGCTCGTCGACTGGTGCGCGCGTCACGACGTCGCGCGCGTGCGCGATCTCACCGGCGCGATGGAGGATGCATGACCGACCCTCGAGTCATCGACGCACGCGATCACCTCGCGCTCGCGCTCGACGTGGGCGACCTCGATGCCGCGCTCGCGATCGCGCAGCGGGTGCAGCCGTGGTTCGGGGTGGCGAAGGTGGGGTTCGAGCTCTACGCCGAGGCCGGCCCTGCTGCCTTCCAGGCCTTGCGCGACAAGGGCTTCCGGGTGTTCGCCGACTTGAAGCTCCACGACATCCCGAACACCGTCGGGCGCGCCGCGCGCGTGCTCGGCCGACACGGGGTGGACTTCCTCAACTTCCCCGCCGCCGGCGGCGAGGCGATGCTGCGCGCCGGTGTGGAGGGGCTCGCCGACGGCGCGCGCGACGCCGGCCACGCGCGTCCGCTCGCGCTCGCGGTGACGGTGCTCACGAGCGATCCGAACGTCGACGCGATGGATTCGCGTCTCGACGTCGCGGGCGCGGCCGGGTGTGACGGCGTCGTGTGCGCGGGCAGCGACGTCGAACGCGCGCGTGCGCGCGCGTTGCGCACGATGGTGCCGGGCATCCGTCTCGCGGGCGACGATGCCAACGACCAGGCGCGTGTCGACACCCCTGCGGATGCGATCGCGCGTGGCGCCGACTGGTTGGTGATCGGGCGCAGCGTCACCGGTGCCGACGACCCCGAACGCGCCGCGGCCGAAGTGGCGCGACAGGTGACCGAGGGGCTGGCCGGGGCCGGTTCCTGAGTTCGTCGAGCGGACGTTCCCGGCCAGTTGTCAGGCGGGATCGGCTGCGTATACTGGCCGCCGCCGTCGTCCCGGAGGTAGCCGGATGCCACTCCCCCCTGCGCTCACCGCCGAGCAACGTCAAGCCGCACTCGAGAAGGCCGCCGAGGCGCGCCGCACGCGCGCGGAGGTCAAGGCGAAGCTCAAGGCGGGGTCGCTCGGCCTCGGGGAGCTGTTCGACCAGGGCACGCGCGACGACGCGCTGGCGAAGCTGAAGGTCGTGAGCGTGCTCGAATCGCTTCCCGGGGTCGGCAAGGTGCAGGCGCGCCGCATCATGGAGGAGCTCGACATCAGCGAGAGCCGTCGGCTCCGTGGGCTCGGGCGCAACCAGCGCGAGGGTCTCCTCTGCCACCCCAAGATCGCCCGCTCCGCCTGACGTGCTGCTCGTGCTCGCGGGCCCCTCGGGGGTCGGCAAGGGCACCATCGTCCGCGAGCTGAAGGAGCGCGCTCCGGCGCTCTGGGAGTCGGTCTCGTACACCACCCGCGGGCCGCGGCCCGACGAGGTCGACGGGGTCGACTACTGCTTCGTGAGCCGGGCGGCGTTCGAGGCCCTGCGGGACGCCGGCGGGTTCCTCGAGTGGTTCGAGGTGTTCGGCGACCTGAAGGGCACGCCCCGGGGGCCGGTGGTCGAACACCTCGCCGCCGGTGACGACGTCCTCCTCGAGATCGACGTCCAGGGCGCGCTGAAGGTGCGCGAGCAGTTCCCCGACGCGGTGCTGGTGTTCGTGGCGCCGCCCTCGCCCGAGGAGCTGCGCCGCCGGTTGGTCGCACGGGGCACCGAGTCACCGGCGGCGCTCGACCGGCGGCTGGCCGCGGCGGCCGCCGAGGAGGCCCGGGCCCCCGAGTTCGACCACGTGGTGGTCAACGACGACCTGGAACGGGTGGTGGCCGAGGTGGCTGGTATCCTTTCGGGCTCCCCGTCACCTTGATCCGACGCCCTCTCGATCCGACCGATTCTCGAAGGACTGCTTGCATGGCCACCCGCGCGAACCTGATGTCCCCTCGCATGGAGGAGCTCCTCGAGCGGGTCGATTCCAAGTTCACCCTGGTCACGCTGTCGGCGATGCGGGCACGCGAGATCAACGACTACTACAACCAGCTCGGCGAGGGCCTCGGCAAGATCGTCCCGCCGCAGGTCACCTCGGTGTCGCGCAAGCCGCTCTCGATCGCCATGGAGGAGATCGAGGCCGGCAAGATCGAATCGGTGCCGCTCCCCACCGAGGAGGAGCTGGCCGAGATCGCGGCCGCCGAGGCCGCCGCGGCCGAGGCTGCGGCCGCCGACTTCGCCGCTGACGCGCCCGGGCCCGGCGAGAGCGCGTAGCCCTGACCGGGTTGCGAGGCGCACGCGTCGTCCTCGGCGTGAGCGGCGGCATCGCCGCGTACAAGGCCGTCGAGGTCTGCCGGCGCCTCGTCGACGCGGGAGCGTTCGTGTCGCCCGTGCTCACCGCGGGCGCGCTGGAGTTCGTCGGGGCACTGACCTTCTCCGCGTTGGCGTCCGAACCGGCGCAGACCGCTCTCTTCCCGAGCGACGGCGCCGGGCCGCATCCGATCCCGCACACGCGCCTGGGCCAGCAGGCCGACCTCGTCGTCGTGGCCCCCGCCACCGCCGCGGTGCTCGGCAGGTACGCCCACGGCATCTCCGACGACCTGCTGACCGCCACGCTCCTCGCCACCCGGGCACCGGTGCTCGTGGCGCCCGCGATGCACACCGAGATGTGGGAGCACGCGGCGGTGCAGGAGAACCTCGCGACCCTGCGCCGGCGCGGCGTCCACGTCATCGACCCCGCGTCGGGCCGGCTCGCCGGGGGTGACGTGGGGGAGGGGCGCCTCGCCGATCCCGCCCACATCGTCGCCGCCGCCGAGCGGATCCTCGGTCCCGCCGACCTCGCCGGGGTGCGCGTCCTCGTGACCGCCGGTGGCACCCGCGAGCCCATCGACGCGGTCCGCATCATCACCAATCGCTCGTCGGGCAAGCAGGGCTACGCCATCGCCGAGGTGGCGGCCCGTCGTGGCGCCGACGTCACCCTCGTCACCACCATCGGGCGGCCCGCGCCGTCGGGCGTCGAGATCGTGTCGGTCCAGACCGCGGCCGAGATGCAGGAGGCGGTGATGAGCCGGGCCGTGGTCGCCGACGTCGTCGTGATGGCCGCGGCCGTGGCCGACTTCCGTCCCAAGGAGCCTCCGAACCGCAAGCTCAAGAAGGACGAGGGCATCCCCGAGATCGTGCTCGAGCCCACCCACGACTTCCTCGTCGACCTCGGCCGCGACAAGCCGTCCGGTCAGGTGCTGGTCGGGTTCGCGGCGGAGACCGACGACCTGGTGGCGCACGCCACCGAGAAGCTGCACGGCAAGCACCTCGACCTCATCGTCGGCAACGACATCTCCCAGCCCGACGCCGGGTTCGAGGTCGACACCAACCGGGCGGTCATCATCGACGCCGACGGCGGGCAGCAGGCGCTCCCGCTGCTGGCCAAATCCGACCTCGCCGGGGTCATCCTGGATAAGGTCGCCCGCCTCCTCGAGCAGAAGCGAGATCGATGAGTTCCTTCACCTTCACCTCGGAGTCGGTCACCGAGGGCCACCCCGACAAGATGTCCGACCAGATCAGCGACGGCGTCCTCGACGCCCTCTTCGAGCAGGACCCCCAGAGCCGGGTGGCGTGCGAGACGCTGTGCACCACCGGGCTGATCGTGGTCGCCGGCGAGATCTCGACCCAGGCGACCATCGACTACCAGCGCACCGTGCGCGACACCGTGCGTGGCATCGGCTACTCGAGCAGCGCGTTCGGCTTCGACGCCAACACGTGCGCGGTGATCACGTCGATCGACGAGCAGTCGCCCGACATCGCCATGGGCGTCGACAAGGCCAAGGAGATCCGCGACGGTCTCACCGACCACTACGACGAGGTCGGCGCCGGCGACCAGGGGATGATGTTCGGGTACGCCTGCGACGACACCGACGACCTCATGCCGATGCCGATCTGGCTCGCGCACCGTCTGGCCCGCCGCCTCACCGCGGTGCGCAAGGAGGGCATCCTCGACTACCTGCGCCCCGACGGGAAGACGCAGGTGAGCATGGTCTACGAGGACGGCCGACCGAAGGCGCTCACCACGGTCCTGATCTCGAGCCAGCACGCGCCCGGCATCGACATCGACGGGCAGATGCGCAACGACCTCATCGAGCACGTCATCAGGCCGACCGTCCCCGACGTGTTCACGGGTGACGACTACGAGGTGCTGGTCAACCCGACCGGCGCGTTCGAGCTCGGCGGTCCGCACGCCGACTGCGGACTCACCGGCCGCAAGATCATCGTCGACACGTACGGCGGCATGGCCCGCCACGGTGGCGGCGCGTTCAGCGGCAAGGACCCCACCAAGGTCGACCGCTCGGCCGCGTACGCGGTGCGCCACGTGGCGAAGAACGTCGTCGCGGCAGGCATCGCGACGCGTTGCGAGGTGCAGGTCGCGTACGCGATCGGCGTTGCGCACCCGATCTCGGTGATGGTGGAGACCTTCGGCACGTCCCAGGTCGACCCCGACAAGCTCCCGGATCTGGTGAAGGACGTCTTCGACCTCCGGCCCGCGGCGATCATCGAGCGCCTCGACCTGCGCCGCCCGATCTACCAGCAGACCGCGGCGTACGGCCACTTCGGGCGCAGCGACCGCGACTTCACGTGGGAGCGCACCGATCACGCCGACGCGCTGAAGAAGGCCGCCGAATCGCTCTAGTCCTCCCTTGAACGGGAGCGTCGTCCGCGTCCAGCCCGACGTCCCCGCGATCCGGCGCGGGTTCGACTACCTGCTTCCACCGACGTTGCGCGACGCGCCCGCGGTCGAGGTCGGGACGGTGGTGCGCGTGCCGTTGCACGGCCGGCGCGTGCGCGGGTGGGTGCTCGATGCCGACGTCGTGGAACCCGAGGCGACCGACCTGCGCGAGGTGCTGGCGGTGTCGTCGGCAGGACCACCGGCCGACGTGGTCGAGCTGTGCCGGTGGGCGGCCTGGCGCTGGGCCGGACCCCTCGCGACCTTTCTGCGTGCGGCGACTGCGCCGAACCGCGTCGCCGACCTCACCGGCCCCGAGCCCGAGGCCGCGGTGTATCCCGGGACGCCGCTCACCGGTCGCGAGCTCGTGGTGACGTCACCGCGCGTGACGTCGACCGAGTCGGTGCCGCTGGCATCGGAGGGCTCGACGCTGGTGCTCGACCCGTCGCCCGCCCGGGCGGCCGCGCTGGCGACGCGTTGCCTCACGGAAGGCCGCGAGGTCGTGCTGCTCGGGTCCGAGCACGCCGACGCCGTGCGCACCGCGCACTGGGCACGAGCACGCGCCGGCGCCTGCGTCGTGATCGGCGGGCGCAGCGCGGTGTGGGCGCCGGTGCCGGACCTGGCCGCGGTCGTCGTGCTCGACGAGGGCGACGAGGCGCTGGAAGACGAGCGCGCGCCCACCTGGAACGCGCGCGACGTCGCGTTCGAGCGCGCCGCCCGTACCGACGCCGCGGTGCGCGTGCTGACGCCCGCGCCGACCG
>DASUAS010000159.1:0-4516 GCA_035763625.1 Acidimicrobiia bacterium | reverse complement strand
GCACTCCCGACTGCAGCCGCAACACGACCAGGCTGGTGACCACACCGACACCGATGATCTCGATCGCGCACGCGTCGCCTGACTGTGCCGGGATGAGCACCGCGGTCGCGGTCATGAGCACGCTCGCCAGCAGCACGATCGCCTCCAGCGCCCGGTTCACCAGGACGCGTGTGCCGACGAACTCCTTGAGGTTGATGGAGATGCCGACGAACACGAGTCCGAGCAGCGCCGCCGATGCACCCAGCTGCGCGAGCGCGAAATCGGACCAGCTGCCGGCGTCGAACGCGACCATGGCCGGTGATCCTCGCACGCGCGCCGGCCTCGGCGGGAGACCGTCGCCGGTCTCCCGCCGATCCGTCACGGTGCCAGCACGAAGAACGGGAGCGTCATCGACGCACCCGTGTACTGCGCGTCACCCGGACGCCAGCTCGCGGTCACCGTGTGCAGCCCGCGTCGTGCGGTGATCGTCGCTGTCGTCGACGCGATGCCCCTCGAGTCGGTCGTCGCCGTCACCGACTGGTCGCCGAGGGTGAAGGTGACGACCCGGCCGACCAGCGGTCGCGCTCTGCGGTCGAAGACGATGGCGCGGAAGTCGGCGCTCTGACCGGTCCGGCCGATGAGGTCGCCGAAGTAGAGGAGCATGGACGGCTGCTTCGAGCCGACGGTCACCTGACGGACGTCGGTGTCGCAGGCGCCGTCCTTGTCGCACACCGTCAACGTGGCGTCGTAGGCGCCCGCATCGGTGAACGAGTGGGTCACGTCGGCGCCGGTGGCGGTCGGTGACCCGTCACCGAAGTCCCACGAGTACTGCAGGCTCGCCTGATCGACGCTGCCGGGATCCGTCGCGGTTCCGTTGAAGGCGACCGCAGTGCCCACCCCGCTGCTCGTGTCCGCACCTGCGTCGGCTGTCGGCGCGACGTTCGAGACCGTCACCGAGAACTCCGACGTCGCGGTCTGCGCGCCCTTGGTCGCGGTGAGCGTGCCGGTGTAGGTCCCGTTGTCGGCGAACACGTGGCTGGGTTGCGCGCCGTCCGCGCTCCCACCGTCGGAGAACTCCCAGTGCAGGGTCGGTGCACCGCAGTTCGCCGTCGTCGACCCCTGGAACGTGATCGCGGTCCCCTCGGTCCCCGCGTACGGTCCGCCCGCGTCGGCGGTCACCGGCTGGTCGTCGGCCAGCACGCCACCGAGATCGAAGGTGGTGCCGGGCCCGCTCATCGCGATGGTCGTGGCGACCGGTGCGAACGCGAACGACGGCGACAGCGGCGGCAGGTACACCACCGGGTTCGGGTCCGACGCGGGGTAGGCCGGGTTCGCGACCGACGTCCCCGCCTTGAGCTGCAGACTCGCCTGGACGTCCACGCCCGGGGTCGTCGACAGCGTGCCGAGCGCGTACGTCAGGTGGTCGCCCACGACGACGTCGCAGCCGACGCCGAGAGGATCGGTCACCGGCGACTCGCCCAGCGCGAGGTTCGTCGTCCCCACCGGCGTGCCCGCCACCGATGCGCTGCGCATCGTCGCCAGCGCCTGCGGCGTGATCGTGAGGTCGACCGCGAGCGCTGCGTTCACGTAGGGACCTGGAGTGGGTGACGAGTCGAGGATGGTCTGCGAGTCGCTGTGGAGGTGGCACACGTACGCGTCGCCGCCGTACTGCAGGTTGCAGGGGCCCGACGAGCTCAGGCCGATGGTCCCGATGTCGAAGCCGCTGAACCCCGGGAACGCCACCTGCAGGCCGGCGAGCGACCAGTTGGCGACCATCGTGCCCGGGAACGGGCGCGTCGCGGTGTCGACCGGATCGACGCTGCGCCCCTGACGGACCGCATCGGCGTCGTACTGCGTCGACAACGTGGTCGACTGCTGCCAGTCGATGGTGCCGTCGAGGCCGCTGGCCTGGACGGTGACACCGAGCAATGAAGTGTCGGCGAGTGCGACGCCGTGCAGCGCACGTGAACCGCTGAGCGTCGTCTGTGTGGTGCGCGTGGTCGTCGTCGCCGACGCGGGCGTGGCTCCCACCACTCCCGCGACCAACGTCGCGACCCCGATGCATGCGGCAGCGAACCCGCCCAGGACCCTCTGACCGTGACCCATGATGTTGGTGACTTTCTCGTGCAAGGCCCGCCGCCTCGCACTACAAGTCGTACCAATCGGACATCCAGCATTTGGTCAAGGGACGGCAAGGCGCCGGACAAGGCGCCCCGCTGTGACCAACGACACCGGCCTCAGCGGGCCTCAGCGAAAGGCCATGTTGCCGCCATCGACGTGGATGGTCTGACCGGTCACGTACGATCCCGCGTCGCTGGCGAGGAACGCGACGACCGCACCGATCTCTCCGGGCTCGCCGATGCGACGGAGCGGGTTGCGGCGCACGCGCGCCTGCTGCTCGCGCTCGGTGAGCGTGTCCCAGTAGTCGGTGCGCGCCCATGGGCACACGGTGTTGACCCGCACGCCGTCGGGCCCCCACTCCTTCATCGCCACCTTGGTGAGGGCGCGGATGCCCTCCTTGGCGACCGCGTACGCGCCGAGACCCACCTGGCCCTCGGTGCCCGCGCCCGACGCCAGGTTCACGATCGCACCGCCACCGCGCGCGGCCATGAGCGGGTGGCAGAGCTGCATCAGCCGGAACGCGGCGAGCGCGCCCGACTCCCATGCGGTGTACATGTCGTCGTCGGTGCACGCGTCGAGCGGTCCCATCGGCACCTGCTGCGCGTTGTTCACGAGCACGTCGACCCCGCCGAACCGTTCGACCGCAGCCGCGACCGCGGCTTCGCAATCCGCCCTGACGCGCACGTCGCCGACGACCGCGAGCGCGTCACCGCCACGTCCGCCAGCTCCGCCACGTCCGCCGATCTCGTCGACGGTGCGTGCTCCGGTGTCGGCGTTGCGCTCGAAGACCACGACGCTCGCGCCGGCATCGGCGAGCGCGAGCGCGATGCCGCGGCCGACGCCCTGACCCGCGCCGGTGACCAGCGCGACCTTCCCTTCGAGCGCGTCGTCCAGCGTCGACATGCCGCGCAGGCTACGGCGCGACCGGCACCGCCTCGCGGCCGCTGAGCCAGTGGCGCCCCGCGGCGCGCAGGTCGTCCCACTTGGCGAAGACGCCGGTGTCGGTCTGGCCGAGCTCCTCGGGGGTCGGCCCGATCTCGTCGGCGATCGGCTGCAGCGCGTCGACGTCGAAGCCGTAGAACTCGGCCGCGTTGAGCCCGAGGATCCGCGCGGTCTCGTCGACGGGGATGTCGTGGAACGCCTCGCCCAGGATGCGCTTGGTGTACGGCCACGTGCCCTCGGGGTGGGGGAAGTCGTTGCCCCACATGATGTTGCCGACGCCGATCTCGTAGCGCCGAGCGAGCTCCCGCCGGCGCGTGTTCGACGATCCGATCTTGATGTTGCGGTCGAAGTACTCGCTCGGGAGCATCGTCAGCAGACCGCGCACGCTGTCGTCGAGCTTGCGCGACCCCTGGTCCTTGAGGATGAGCGAGTCGCTGCGCCACAGCAGGTCGGGGACCCAGTACGAGCCTGCTTCGGTGACGGCCATCTTGAGGCCGGGGAAGCGCTCGAACACACCCGACCAGAGGAGGAACCACAGCGGTCGCGACGTCCACCAGACGGTCTCGCTCGCGTACAGACCGAGGACGCCGGGCACCGCGCCGTAGTCGGAGTGCGCGGCCGGCCCCGAGTGGGTGTGCACCGGGAGGTCGAGCGACTGGCACACCTCCCAGATCGGGTCGTAGTGGTAGCTGGTGTACGACGCGTACTCGCCCCACTGCGCGGGGATGATCACGCCACCCCAGAGTCCTTCGTCGTGCGCGCGCGTGATCTCGGCGATGGCCCCGTCGATGTCACCGAGGATCGGCGCGACGATCAGGCCGGCGCGCCGCTGTGGGCTCTGCGCGCACAGCTCCGCCGCCCACCGGTTGTACGACCGTGCCCCCGCGAGCACGAGCTCGGGGTCGGCGGTGGCGTCGATGGCGAAGCCGGCGCCGAACGGCGCGCCCATCTTGCCGGTGACCGCGTCGGGCCCGGGGAAGACGACCTCCCCGGTGACGCCGTCGGCCGACAGCTCCTCGTCGCGCTTCTTGGCGTCCCACCCGCCGCGCAGACCGATCTCGTGGAGGCTCTCGCCGTGCTCGTCGACGCCGAACCACTCCTGCTGGAACTCCTCGCTCCCGGCGAAGACGTCGTCGTCGGTGCCGAAGCGCTCCCGCCGCATCTGGGCCATCAGCGCATCGCGCGCCGCCAGCTCCTCGTCGAAGCGGTCGCGGTACTGCGGATCGAGGAACTCGCGGTACCGGGGCGAGTCGGGTCCGGCATGGCAGTCGGCCGAGATGACGAGATAGCCGTTGGACATGTGCGTCTCCCCCTGCATGCCGGACTAATGACCCTAGATTAGACGCCCGATGGCCCAGCTCGACATGGAGACACCCGTCGAAACGACGCGCGACAAGCTGCTGCGCGCGGCGCTGCACCTGTTCGCACGCCAGGGCCTCGACGTGCCGCTGCGCGACATCAACGAGCTCGCCGG
>DASUAS010000158.1:0-5807 GCA_035763625.1 Acidimicrobiia bacterium | reverse complement strand
GTTCGGCGGCCAGTGCGCGTCGGCGGCGCGCGCGCCCATCACGCCGATCAGGCACTGGTCGCCGACGACGGCGGCGCTCGAGCGACCGGCGGCGCGGCACGCGTCGAAGACAGTCGGCACCGCGGGCCCGAGCTCCCACGCCGGGGTGAATCCGCCCGTGTGCGGGACGTAGTTGGTACCGATCCCGTGCGCCTCGGGCCCGGCGCCGGTGGCGAAGGTGGCGTGGTTCGGGTAGGTCGCTGCGGTCATCACCCCACGCGCCCGTCCCGGCTCCCTGCCCGCTTCGCGGGCCAACGACGTCAGCACCGGTGTGCACCGCTCGCCGACGTGGCGGGCCGGGAGCGCGTCGAGCACGGTGAAGACGACCTTCACGCCGGCCGTCCCTCGAAGTCGCCGATGAGCGACACCCGCGCGCGTCCGCGCGCCGGCGACGAGGCGAACGCCGCCGCCTTGGCGGCGTAGTACTCGGCCCGCCGATCGCCCTCGCGGGCCGCGTTGTAGGTGGGGTAGAGCGCCCGGCGCGGCCGCGCCGTCCGGTTGGGGCCGCTGCGGTGGGGTGTGCGGCTGTGGAACCAGAGGGTGGTGCCGGCGGGCACCGACACCGGTTCCCAGGTGAGGGTGCTCTCGACCGACCGGTCGACACAACCGCGTGCATCCATCGGGAGCACGCGGTCGAAGCAACCCGACACGACCTCGAGTCCGCCGTTCCCGGCGTCGGCGTCGTCGATCGCGACCATCGCCGAGACGTGGGTGGTGATCATCGGGTAGGCCGGTGCGTCCTGGTGCGCGGAGTAGCCCGCGCCGCCCGGGAGCTTGTGGTTGATCTTCTCCTTGTAGAGCACGGCCGCCTCGCCGAGCAGCGCACCCGCGACCTCGAGCATCGCGCCCGCGCGCAGCAGGTCGCCCAGAGCGGCGTGCACCTCGACGAAGTGCTCGCTGCGGCACAGCTGCGGCCCGTCGTCGGTCAGCTCACGGTGCTGCAAGACGCCCGTCGCCTCGGGCAGCGACGCCACCTCGTCGGACCACGCCGCGAGCAACGCGCGCGTGGAACGCGGCAGCACGTCGAGCACGACCCAGCCCTGCGTGCCGAACTGCTGCCGCGCGTCGTCGAGTGTGACCGCATCCACCTAATGGACAGTAGTTTCGGCAACTGTCGCGTTTCGTGCGAAGCCGGTACGCTCCGCCGCCGAAGCGGCGAGTCGCGGGTCGGGGGGAACGTTGACGGACACGCACCAGAGCGGGGGGAGCGCGGCGTCGCTCGCCGCCACCGTGCTCGACGAAGAGGCCGCACGCGAGCAGGCGCAGAAGCGCTCACGTGAGCAGGTGATCTTCCCCGACGATCTCCTCCCCGGCGTCGGATCCAAGCCCGTCTCGTTCAAGGAGGCGTTCGCGGTCGGCGGCAAGCTCATGTTCGTCGTGCTGCTGCTGCTCTACTCGTTCGACGAGCTCGAGGGCGCCGCCATCAACGTGCTGGCGCCGGAGATCCGCAAGACGTTCCACATCAGCTCGGGCACGATCGTGTTCATCGCCAGCGCGTCGGCCGCGTTCTTCGTGCTCGGCGCGGTGCCGATGGGTTGGCTCGCCGATCGCGTGAAGCGCGTGCCGATCGTCGGCTGGGCCAGCCTCGCGTTCGGTGCATTCGTCTTCATGTCGGGTCTCGCGGTGAGCGCGTTCATGCTGTTCTGGACCCGCTTCGCCACCGGCATCGCCAAGGCGAACAGCATCCCGGTCCACCAGTCGCTGATCGCCGACAACTATCCCATCGGCATCCGCGCCCGGATGTCGGCCGTGATCAACATGGGTGGGCACGGCATCGGTCTCGTGAGCCCGGTCCTGTGCGCGGCGATCGCCACGTGGGCCGGCGGGGTCGAAGGCTGGCGGTGGGCGTGGTTCCTGCTCGGTGTCCCCGTCGTCCTCGTCGCGCTGATCGCGTTCCGCATGAAGGAACCGCCGCGGGGCCAGTTCGAGAAGGAGGACGTCCTCGGCGAGGTCATCGAGGACGAGCAGCCGGCGCCGATCTCGATGGAGGCCGCCTTCGCCCGCATCAAGCGCATCCGCACGATCCGCACGGTGCTGGTCGGGTTCTGCGCGCTCGGCTTCGGCCTGTTCAGCCAGCCGGCCCTGGAGTCGCTGTACCTCGACGACAACCTGCACGTGAAAGGAGTGCTCGAGCGGGGCATCATCCTCAGCCTCTCCGGCATCCTCGCCCTGCCGATCCTGCCGCTGGTCGGCCGCTACTTCGACCGCAAGTACCGCGAAGACCCCGCCCGGGCACTGGCGTTGGTCGGTCTGTTGATCATGCCGTCGGCGCTCCTCGTGCCCCTGCAATTCAGCGTGCAGAGCGCCACGCTCTTCTGGATCCTGAAGGTGCCGCAGGCGGTGCTCACCGCGTCGGCGTTCGCGATGGTGGGGCCGGTCCTGCAGGCGGTGGTCCCCTACCGCCTGCGAGGCATGGGGACCGCCTTGGCCACCCTCTACATCTTCTTCATCGGCGGGTTCATGGGTGGGCTGGTGTCGGGCTTCCTCACCGACGCCGTCGGCGTGCAGGGCACGGTGATCATCCTCGGGGTCCCGAGCGCCATCATCGGCGGGCTCCTGCTGATGAACGGTGCCCGCTTCATCCGCAACGACCTGTCGCTGGTCGTGGAGGAGCTGCTCGAGGAGAAGGACGAGCACGAGAAGCGCTACGTGGCGAAGACGGCGGTGCCGCTCATGCAGCTCGCCAACATCGACTTCTCGTACGGCCCGGTGCAGGTGCTCTTCGGCGTCAACTTCGAGGTCCAGAAGGGTGAGACGGTTGCCCTGCTCGGCACCAACGGGGCCGGCAAGTCGACCGCGCTGCGGGTCGTGAGCGGCCTCGCGGTGCCCGAGCGGGGCGTGGTCCGACTCAACGGTCAGAACATCACGTACGTGTCACCCGAGCAACGGGCCAGGTACCTGGGCGTGATGCAGCTGCCCGGCGGCCACGGTGTGTTCGGCAACCTCACCGTGGAGCAGAACCTGGCGGTGAGCGCGCGGCTCAACGCCGAGAGCAAGGCCCACGTGCATCGACGCATGGACGACGTCTACGAGCTGTTCCCCGAGCTCGGCGCCAACCGCAAGCAGATCGCCGCGAGCATGTCCGGCGGTCAGCAGCAGATGCTCGCCCTGGGTCGAGTGCTCATCCACGAACCCGAGCTGCTCATGATCGACGAGCTGTCGCTCGGCCTCGCGCCGCTCGTCGTGCAACGACTGATCGAGGTGGTCGAGGAGCTCAAGGCGCGAGAGCAGACGATGATCATCGTGGAGCAGTCGCTGAACGTCGCGATCGCGCTGGCCGACCGGGCGATCTTCATGGAGAAGGGCCAGGTGCGCTTCGAAGGTTCCACCGACGGCCTGCTCGAGCGGGGCGACCTCGCCCGGGCGGTCTTCTTCGGGACCGAGGGCGGCTGATGACGCTCAGCACCGTGTTGACGTGGAACCTCGTGTTCAAGGGCGTGATCGGTGGGCTGATCACCTCGTTGATCGCGATGGGGATCATCCTCGTGTACCGCTCGTCGCGCGTCATCAACTTCGCGGTGGGGAGCATCGGCATCCCCGCCACCGCGTTGTTCGCGGTGATGGCGGGCGTGCACGGATGGCCCTACTGGCCGTCGCTCGTGCTCGCACTGCTGCTCGGCACGCTCACCGGTGTGCTGGTCGAGCTGGCGGTGATCCGGCGGTTGTTCAAGTCGCCGCGCGTCATCGTGCTGGTGGCGACGATCGGGGTCGCGCAGCTGTGCGAGGCCATCACCCTCGCGTTGCCCGACTACCGCACCGGTTCGTTGCAGACCCAGTTCCCGCTGCCGTTCTCGGGCGACTGGAAGCCCTTCCTCGGCATCGAGGTGTCGGCGAGTCAGCTCCTCGTCCTGATCGTCGTCCCCTTCATCACCGTCGGGTTGTGGTGGCTCCTCGGCCACACCGCGTTCGGGGACTCGGTGCGGGCGGCGGCGTCCAACTCCGACCTCGCCCGCATGACCGGCATCAACCCGAAGATGGTCTCGACCGGTGTCTGGGCCATCGCCGGCCTGCTGGGGACGGTCGCGATCCTGCTCACCGCGACCGACCAGACGTCGGCCGACCTCGTGCACATCGGTCCCGACACGTTGCTGCGGGGCCTGGTGGCCGCACTGATCGGCGGCATGGTCTCGTTCCCGCGCGCCATGGTCGGCGCGATCGCGATCGGCATCCTCGACCGTGTCCTCTTCTTCAACTACACGGCCGAGACCGGGCTGGTGCAGTTCGTGCTCTTCGTCGTCGTGCTGGTGCTCGTCGCGCGCGTGAGCCGCAACGACACCGGCTCGAGTGGCGAGAGCTTCCAGTTCGCGCCGCGCATCGCGGCGGTGCCGGAACGGTTGCGCAGCATCTGGTGGGTCAAACGGTTGCCCCAGTTCATCGCGCTCCTCGGGCTGCTCGCGGCCGTGATCCTCCCGCTCCTGAGCGACAAGTCCGAGCGCCACCAGACCTGGGCCACGATCATCGCCTTCGCGCTGTGTGCGATCTCGGTGGTGGTGCTCACCGGCTGGGGCGGTCAGCTCTCGCTCGGCCAGATGGCGTTCGCCGGACTCGGCGCGCTCACGGCCGCCGCCTTGATCCGCGGCCTGCAGTTCAACATCGGGTGGCACAGCACCCGATTTCTCGACGGCGGCCTGCCGTCGATCTCGTTCCCGTGGGCACTGCTGCTCGGAGCATCGTTCGCGAGCTTGATCGCGGTCGTCGTCGGAGTGGGCGCGTTGCGCGTCCGCGGGCTGTTGCTCGCGATCAGCACGCTCGCGTTCGCCATCGCCGCGCAGGCGTACCTCTTCAACCGCACGTTCTTCACCGCCGGCAGCACCACCGTCGAGATCCCCCGCGCCGACATCCTGTTCCTGCAGCTCACCCACCGGACCCGCGCCTACTACTACTTCGCGCTGTTCGTCCTCGTCGTCGTGCTCCTCCTCGTGGGCCACATCAAGCGCACCGGCGTCGGCCGGATGATCGTCGGCGTGCGCGAGAACGAGCTGGCGGCATCGGCGATGACCGTGTCGCCGGCGCGCGCGAAGCTGATCGCCTTCGCGATGGGCGGGTTCATCGCCGGCCTCGGCGGCGTGATCCTCGGCGCCGTGAACCTCACCTTCGGGCCGTCGGAGCGCTTCTTCCTGGTCGACGACTCGCTCCGGCTCGTGGCCATCGTGGTGATCGGCGGGCTCGGCAGCCTGAGCGGTGCCGTGGTCGGCGCGCTCTGGGTCATCGGGCTCCCGTCGTTCTGGCCCGACAACCAGCTGGTTCCGCTGTTCACCTCGAGCATCGGGCTGCTGATCATCCTGCTCTACATCCCGGGCGGGTTCGTGCAGATCGGCTACTACGCGCGCGACTCGCTGCTCAGCTGGGTGGACAAGCGGATGGGTCCGGCGGACACCTCCAAGGTCAGCACCGCGCCGCCCCAGTCGCTCACGCGCATCACGCCGCTCGAAGCGGCGAAGGTGAACGCCGACGGTTCGGTGCTGCTCGCCGATCACTTGACCGTGCGCTTCGGCGGTCTCACCGCGGTCGACGGCGTCGAGTTCCGGGCCATGCCCGGTGAGGTCATCGGGCTCATCGGCAACAACGGGGCGGGCAAGTCGACGCTCATGAACGCGATCGGCGGGTTCGTTCCTGGTGGCGGCACCGTCGAGCTGCACGGCCACGACATCACATCGATGGGTGCGGCGCGCCGGGCACGCCAGGGTCTCGGCCGCACGTTCCAGGCCGCGCGCCTCTTCCCCGAGCTCACGGTGCGCGAGACGGTCGAGGTCGCCCTGGAAGCGCGG
>DASUAS010000157.1:0-6798 GCA_035763625.1 Acidimicrobiia bacterium | reverse complement strand
TGCGCGCCGGGGCCCGGAGCGTGATCGTCGGCGTCGGCGGGAGCGCGACGACCGACGGCGGCCTCGCCGCACTCGAAGCGCTGGGTTGGTCGTTCGGAGGAGTCCCGGTGACGGTGGCGTGCGACGTGACCACACCGTTCGTCGACGCGGCCACGGTGTTCGCGCCGCAGAAGGGTGCCACCGACGCGCAGGTGGCGCTGCTCACGCGCCGGTTGACCAGCCTCGCCGAGCAGTACGAGCAACGCACCGGTGTCGACGTGCGCACGCTCGCCGGGGCGGGGGCGGCCGGGGGGTTGGCCGGCGGGCTCGCCGCCATCGGCGCGGAGCTGGAACCGGGCTTCGACGTCGTCGCCAACGCGGTCGGTCTCGACCGGGCGCTCGACGGCGTCGACCTCGTCGTCACCGGGGAGGGTCGCCTCGACACCACCAGCTTCTCCGGGAAGGTGGTGGGCGGCGTCCTCGAGTGGTCGGCCGATGCGGGCGTGGCGCACGTCGCGGTGATCGCGGGTCAGGTGACCGACGACGCGCGCGAGGAGATGGCCGTCCACGCGGGCGCTCAGCTCCTCTCGCTCACCGACCGGGTGTGGGCCGCGGCCGAGACCTTCTCCCGGACCGCGGTCCTCGTCGAGGAGGCTGCGCTCGAGGCTGGCCGCACCGTCGCCGACGCCGCCGACTGAGCGGTTCAGGCGGAGAGCTCGCGCCCGAAGCGGGCACGGTACGCAGGCACCGTGATCATCGGTGGTCGCTCGCGGATCTCCACCGCGACTCGCTCCGCCCGCTGGTCCTCGTCGTAGCGCACGAGCTCGGCGAGGCGCTTGTCGACCGGCACACCGGCGCGTCGCAGCCCGGTCACCAGGATCGCCATCGCCTGCGGACCGAGCTCGTCGAGTGGACGGTTGCGGTGCTCGCGCACGTCGAGGTCGACCTGTGCGAGCGCGTCGATGCCGAAGTTCGCGACGAGGTCGATGAGCAGTCCGATCTCGACGCCCCAGCCCTCGACGAACGGCACCGTCTCGAGCAGCGTGCGCCGTCCCGCGTACTCACCCGCGAGCGGTTGGAGGAACCCGGCGAGGTGGGGGAAGAGCGCGGAGATCACGGGGCGGGCCATGAGCTCGGTGACGCGGCCACCGCCGGTCGCCTCGCCGTGCAGCGGACGGCGGTAGTACCCCTTCACGAACCCGATCACCGGGTCGGTCAGCAGAGGCGCGACGAGTCGGGTCACGAAGTGAGCGCCGAAGTTCCGCACGTCGGCGTCGAGCCAGCACACGATGTCGCCGTCGCACGCGTAGAGCGACATCCAGAGCGCGTTGCCCTTGCCCGAGCCTCGGGGCAGGTCGGGGAGGATGTCGTCGACCGCGAGGACGCGAGCGCCCTCCCAGCTCGCGGCTTCGGCGGTGGCGTCGGTCGAGCCGTCGTCGACCACGACGACCTCGTCGACGAGGGGTGCGTGCTCCACCAGGTTCCGACGGACGGTGGCGACGATCTGGCCGACGGTGGCCTCCTCGTTGCGGGCCGGGAGGCACACCGAGATCGTGGTGCCGGCGGCCTCCTTGGCGTCGACGAGCCCGGCGACGTCGGAGCCCTGCTCTGCCATCGCCCCAGGGTACGACGCCGTTGCGCCCGTGCTCGCCCGTCGCGACGGAGCGAACGGGACTGAGCGACGGTGAACGGGTGGTAACTTCTTCGCCAACGCGTTCATCGAGAGCGGTTGAGGGACAGGCCCTGCGACGCCGCGGCAACCAGCATCACGACCGTCCACCGGGGCGGACGGGTGCCAGGTGCCAATGCCTGAACGATGAGCAGTCCGAGAGCGGTCCTCCGCTCGAGGCGCTCGAGAGCGCGTCGAGGACGCCGGTTCGCCGGCCGAACGGAGGAGACCCAGATGAGCCACGTGCACGGACTGCGATGTCGGGAGTGCGGCCGCGAGTACGAGGTCGCGCCGGTGTTCACCTGCGAGTGGTGCTTCGGCCCGCTCGAGGTCGCGTACGACTACGACGCCATCCGCGCGGCCACCAGCCGGGAGAAGATCGCCGCGGGTCCGCTGTCGATCTGGCGCTACGCGGATCTCCTGCCCGCCGAACGCAACCCGGCCGTCGACCTCGGCGCCGGCTTCACGCCTCTGGTGCGCGCCGATCGGCTGGCGGCCGAGCTCGGCCTCGGTGAGGTGTGGATCAAGAACGACACCGTGAACCCCACCAACTCGTTCAAGGACCGGGTCACGACGGTGGCGCTGTCGAAGGCGCTCGAGTTCGGGTTCAAGGTCGCGGCCTGCGCGTCGACCGGCAACCTGGCCAACTCGGTCGCCGCGCACGCCGCGCACGCGGGCCTGCGCAGCTTCGTGTTCATCCCCGCCAACCTCGAGCAAGGCAAGGTCGTCACCACCGCGGTGTACGGCGGCAACGTCGTCGCCATCGACGGCAACTACGACGCGGTCAACCGCCTCTGCGCAGAGCTCGCCGGCACCTACCCGTGGGCGTTCGTCAACGTGAACGTGCGCACGTACTACGCCGAGGGCTCGAAGACGCTCGCGTTCGAGACCGCTGAGCAGCTCGGTTGGGAGGCGCCCGACCACGTGGTCGTGCCCATCGCCAGCGGCTCGCTGCTCACGAAGATCCGCAAGGGCTTCGACGAGCTGCACCAGGTCGGCCTGCTCGAGCGCGAGCCGTCCATCCGGGTGTCGGGCGCGCAGGCCGACGGCTGCTCACCGGTGGCGCGCGCCTGGCTCGACGGCGTCGACACGATCAAGCCGGTCAAGCCCGACACGATCGCCAAGTCGCTCGCCATCGGCAACCCCGCCGACGGGTACTTCGCCCTCGACGCGGTGCGGCAGACGGGCGGTGGACTCGCGGCGGTGAGCGACGACGAGATCATCGACGCGATGAAGCTGCTCGCGCGCACCGAGGGGATCTTCGCCGAGACCGCCGGGGGCGTCACCATCGCCACGCTGAAGCGCCTCGCTGCCCAGGGCATCGTGCGACCCGACGAGCGCGTCGTCGCCTACGTGACCGGGCACGGACTGAAGACGCTCGACGCGGTCGAGTCGACGGTCGGCCCCACCGCGGTCATCCCGCCGACGCTCGATGCCTTCCACGACGCGTTCCCGCCCGACAGCATCCAGGAGTGAGTTGATGGCCGTCACCGTCCGCATCCCCACGCAGCTGCGCGAGCTCTCCGGCGGCGCCTCCGAGGTCACCGCCGAGGGCGGCTCGCTCGCGACCGTGCTCGCCGCGCTGGAGACGGCGCACCCCGGGTTCCGGGAGCGCCTCTTCGACGACCGGGGCGACCTGCGCCGCTTCGTGAACGTGTTCGTCGACGACGAGGACATCCGCTTCCTCGACGGCGTGAACACCGACGTCGCCGACGGTGCCACCGTCAGCATCGTCCCGGCGGTCGCGGGCGGCTGACTGCCGCGATCACGAACCGGCGTGACTTGGGCGGAGCAGTTCCGCCCGACCCACGCCGGGAACGGTGGGGGTCAGGCGGGGATCGCGTAGATCAGCTGCGCGAGCTTGCGGGGGACGGTCTGCTCGCCGGCGGCGCTGCTCACCTGCAGGGCGTCGGTGCCCGCGCTGATCAGCACGACGTTCGACCCCGGGGTCAGTTCGGCACCGGCGAGGAACGCGATCGCGTCGTCGTCGATCTCGACCTTCTCGCTGATGCGGCGCACGATGACCGGACCTGGTTGGAATGAGGTGAGCGGCTGCGACGCCGGTCCCTCGATCTTGTGCGACGAGCCCGGGATCGGGTTGCCGTGGGGGCAGGTGGCCGGGTCCCCGAGGAGCTGCACGAGCTTCTCCTCGACGTCGGCCGAGATCGCGTGCTCCCAGCGGTCGGCCTCCTTGTGGACCTTCTCCCACTCGAGCCCGATGACGTCGACGAGGAGGCGTTCGGCCAGCCGGTGGCGGCGCACGATCGACGTCGCGATGTCGCGGCCCTTGTCGGTGAGCTTGAGGCTCCGGTCGTCGAGGAGCTCCGCGTAGCCGTGGTCGACGAGCCGGTTCACGGTCTCCGACACCGCGGGGGCCGACAGACCGAGTCGCTCGACGAGCCGCGCCCGGATCGGGATGGTGCCCTCCTCCTCGATCTCGAGGATGGCTTCGAGGTACTCCTCGGTGGTGTCGTGCCACTCGGCCACGCGCAGGCTCCTCCCTGTGAGCAGCCCCACCCTACTGCCCGAAGGCCGCGTTTCCGACGGCCCGAGCGGGGTCAGATCGGGGCGAGCGCGCTCGGATCGCGGAGCCGCGCAAGGACGTGCTCGATGAAGTTGGTGGCGTCGTGACCGTCGACCACGCGGTGGTCGGCGGAGAGCGAGACCGGCAACGTGGGCGCGGCGACAACCGCATCGCCGTCGACGACGGGCCGTACGCGCACCGCGCCGAATCCGAGGATCGCGACCTGAGGGGGCCGGACGATCGGGGTGGCGAAGCGGCCGCCCTCGGAGCCGAAGTTGGTGACCGTGAACGTCGCGCCGCGGAGCACCTCGGGGGCCAGGTGCCCGGCGCGTCCGGCCTCGGTGACGCGCACGATCTCCCGTCCGAGGTCGACGAGGTCGCGCTCGTGCGCGTCGTGGACGACGGGCACGACCAGCCCGTCGTCGCTCGCGACGGCGACGCCCATGTGCACCGCGCCGTGGAACACGAGCTCGTCGCGCTCGGTGTCGAGCGACGCGTTCAGGATCGGGTACGCCTCAAGCGCGACCACCGCGGCGCGCACGAGCCACGCGGTCAGCGTGATCCCGTCGTCCCGCTCGCGTACGGCGGCGTGCGCGGCCAGGAGGGGTCGGGCGTCGAGCTCGTCGAAGAGCGAGATGTGCGGCACCGCGCGCCAGGCATCGGCCAGGTTGCGGGCCATCGCGCGGCGGACGCCGCGCAGCGGCTCGCGCCGGTCGCGCTCGTCGCTCGCCGCGGCGCGCACATCGGCCGCGGTCACCCGCGCACCGGGCCCGCTCCCGACGACCGCGTCGAGGTCGACCCCGAGCTCCCGCGCCAGCTTCCGCACTGGCGGCGCCGCCAGCGCCCGCCCCTCTTCCCGTTCTGGCGCCCTTCTCGGGGCCATGTCGCGCTCGAACGGTGTCAGAACGGGTGCGGACGGTGCGGACGGTGCGGACGGTGCGGACGGAGCCGTGGGAGTCGTCCCCCCGCGGACGGGGGTGCCGCCGAGGGCGGTGCCTTCGTCGGGGACGAGCTCGAGCAAGGGCGCGCCCACCGGCACGAGGTCGCCGACGTCGGCCCCGAGGCGCACGACGGTGCCCGACGCCGGCACCGGCAGCTCCACCTCGGCCTTGTCGGTCTGCACGTGGACGACGATCTGGTCGCGCGTCACGTGATCGCCGACCGCGACCCGCCACTGCACGAGCTCGGCTTCGGTCATCCCCTCGCCGAGGTCGGGGAGGAGATAGGGGAAGACGTCAGGCATCGAACGACGCGTCGAGCGCGGCGACGATGCGCGCCACGTCGGGACGGCACCAGTCCTCGACCAGCGGCGGCGCCGAGCCCACGTCGACGCCGGCCACCCGCCGGATCGGCGCTTCCAAGGAGTAGAACGCCTCTTCCTGGATCGTGGCCACGACCTCGGCGCCGAACCCGCCGGTGAGCGGCGCCTCGTGCACCACGACCACGCGTCCGCACCGCTCGGCGGCGTGCACGATGGTGTCGACGTCGAGCGGTGCGAGCGTCCGCAGGTCGATCACGCCGACGTTGGCGCCACGCTGGTCATGCGCGACGTCTGCGGCCGCGACCGCGACGTCGACCATCGTGCCCCACGCGATGATCACCGCGTCGTCGACCGCGCGCACCTCGCGAGCGACACCGAACGGCACGATGTGCTCACCCTCGGGCACGTCGCACGAGGTGCGGTAGCAGGGGATCGGCTCGAACATGATCACCGGGTCGTCGCTGCGCACCGCGGTGGTGAGCAGGCCCTTGGCGTCGGCCGCGTTCGACGGAACGACGACCTGCAGCCCAGGCGCGTGCGCGTACGGCGCCTCCACCGAATCGCTGTGGTGCTCGGGCGTGCGCACGCCGCCGCCGTAGGCGGTGCGCAGGGTCACCGGGCACTGGTAGCGGCTGCGGCTGCGGTATCGGAAGCGGGCGAGCTGACCGACGAGCTGGTGGTACGCCTGCATGGTGAAGCCGCCGAACTGGATCTCGGCCAGCGGCACCAGCCCCGCGATCGACAACCCGACCGACGCGCCGACGATGGTCGACTCGGAGATCGGCATGTCGAACACGCGTCGCGGCCCGAACCGCTCGAGCGCGCCGTCGGTGGCGCGGAAGACGCCGCCGTTCCTGCCGACGTCCTCGCCCAGCAGCACGACGCGTTCGTCGCGCGCCATCTCGTCGAGGATCGTCTCGCGGATCGCCGCCAGCATCGTCATGCTCGCCACGACAGCTCCCCGGTGTCATCCGGATGCGAAGGACCGCGGCGCGCCGCGATCTCCGCTCGTTGCGCGCGCGATCGTGCCGTCGGCTCGGCGACGACGTGATCGAGCGCGCTGGTGGGATCGACCTCGCGCGCCAGCGCGCGCTCGATGATGCCTTCGAGCCGCGCTTCGACCGCCGCCACCAGGGCCTCGTGACGCGCGTCGTCCCACAGCCCGCTGCGCCGCAGCTCCGACGTGAACCGTTCGATCGGGTCCCGCGTCCGCCACTCGGCGAGCGCGGCCTCGGGCACGTAGCGGGTCGGGTCGTCGGAGTTGGTGTGCGCGCCCATCCGGTACGTGACCAGCTCGACGAGGGTCGGGCCCTCGCCGTCGGCAGCGCGCCGGCGCGCGGCACGCGCCGCCGCGTGCACCGCGAG
>DASUAS010000156.1:0-12935 GCA_035763625.1 Acidimicrobiia bacterium | reverse complement strand
GATCTGCTCGCCGCGTGATGGAGCCGGATCGCGGCGGGTGCGCAGCTCGGCGAGGAGCGCGGCGAGCGTGGGCGCGGCGTCGCCGACCACGGGCACCGCATCGGCACGGTGGATGCCGATCTCGGCTCGGTCGACGTCGAGGTGCACCACCGGCGTGGCGGCCGGGAGCGCGTGGCCGATGAGGTGCGTCCCGACCGCGAGGACCACGTCGGCGTCGTCGAGCAGCGGCCGCAGGCGCTGGTTGACCCACGCGGTGCCCGCATAGAGCGGGTTGCGGGCGTCGAAGCCGCCCTTGCCCTGACGGGTCGTGACCACCGCGGCCTGGAGGAACTCGGCGAGCTCGGCCAGCTCGGCGGTCGCGTCGCCGAGCACCACACCACCGCCGGCCCAGATGACCGGACGCTCGGCGCCGGCGAGCAGGTCGGCCGCGCGCGTGATCTCGTCGGGGTCGGCCGCCTCCCGCACGCTCTCGGCCGGGGCGCACAGGCGGATCTCGGCCGCCTCGGAGAACGCTTCGGGCGGCATCTCGATCTCGACCGGTTGCCGACGCCCCCGCTGCACACGGGCGAAGGCCTCGTGCACGGTCTCGGGGATCTCCGCGGCGTGCAACGCGCGGCGCTGCCACGCGGTGATCGGCCGCACCAGGTCGAGCTGGTCGTCGATCTCGTGGAGGAGACCGAGGTGGCGGCCGATGCCGTCGCGGTTCACCTGGCCCGCGATCAACACGACCGGCGACGAGGACGCGAACGCGGTGGCCAGGCCCGCGCCCGCGTTGTAGACGCCGACCCCCGGCACCACGAATGCCACGCCCGGACGGCCGCCGGCGCGGGCGTAGCCGTCGGCCAGGTATGTGGTGCCCTGCTCGTGGCGCGTGGTGACGAACCGGATCGACGGCTCGTCGTAGAAGGCGTCGAGGGCGTGCATGGTCTGGTCGCCGGGGAGGCCGAACACGTGGGTGACGCCCTCGCGGACGAGTTGCGCGACGAGTGCCTGCCCGCCGGTCATGCGGGTGGTGATGGGCTGCGGCATGGGTTGTATACGTTATCCAACCTCGTGGGCGGGGTGCCGGTTCGCGAGACTGCCGCCATGATGCGCCGGATCGCGGTCGTCGTGCTCGGCTGCGCCGCGCTGCTCGCGTGCACGGGCGTCGCCCGGGCCCAGAACGGCGATCTCCCCGCCGGCGCGCCCGCCGCCGGCCCGACGTCGATCGTGCAGCTGGGCGACTCGGTGGCGGCGGGCGAGGGCACGCTGTACGGCTACACCTACGACCGCGGCGATCGTCGCTGGACCGGCGGCGACCTCGACGTCACCTGGCCCGGACCGTATCCCGGCTGCCACACGTCGCCCGACGCGTTCGGGAACCACGTCGCCGCCGCGGTGGGTGGCCGCTTCACCCAGTTCGCGTGCACCGGTGCACAGTTCGACAACGGGATCGCCACGCCAGAGGTCGACGAAGGGGTGACGCTGCGCCCGCCGCAGTTCGGCGACTGGGCGACCCAGACCGGGTTGAACGCCGAGTACGACACCGCGGCGCCCGACCTCGTGCTGGTGACGTTCGGTGCCGACGACGTGCACTTCGTGAAGATCGTCACCGCGTGCGTCGAGAACGCCCTGGAGCACCGCTTCCTTCGCTTCGTCGACCTGGAGTGCACGCGGGCGAACCACGGCGACAGCGTCAAGACCGACTTCTACGACAACCTCCCCGCGTTGCGCGACCACTACCGCGCGATCGTGCAGTGGATCGCCGCCCGCGCCGCGGCGCGGGGCGTCGCGGCACCGAAGGTCGTGTTCACCACCTACCCCGACCCGCTGCCGCCGGGCGGCGCGCAGTGCCCCGACTCGAGCTGGCTGCGCCCGTCGCAGCTGCGTTACCTGTCGACGCTGGTGGGGAAGCTCAACCACGAGATCCGCACCACGGTCGAGGGGATGCACGAACCGAACGTGGTGGTCGCCGCCTCCGACCGCGCGTACACCCGGCAGGGTGCGAACCACCGCTGGTGCAGCAAGGACCCGTGGGCCTACGGGCTGAGCGTGTTCCACCTGTTCGAGCCGGACACGTTGCACAGCCAGGCGCCGTTCCACCCCACGCCGCGCGGCCAGCAGGCGATCGCGGCGATGGTCGAGCCGACGGTGAAGCAGCTCTTCGCGACCTCGTGACGCGGCGTGCGCCCGCGTGTCAGGGACGGCGTACGCCGGCACCGCCGTGACGACCGGCGGGGCGCACGGTGACGGTCAACCCGCCGGCGTGGCACTCGTGCTTGCGCCCCGCCGCCACCACGTCGGCCAGCGTCACCGCCGAGCGCGCGACCGCCTCCTCGACGGTGGGGGTCGCCACGTCGTAGAGCGTCAGGTGGTTCGGGCCCACGGCCAGCGGCGCGGCGCGGCGCCAACGCGACATGGACGAGAACGCACCGCAAGAGAGCATGTCGGGGACGTGCACCTCGTCGTACCAGCGGTCCCACTCGTCGGCCCGCGTCGGATCGGTGCAGAGCACGTGCGTGAGGATGTGACCGGTGCGCGCCTCGGCAGGCGCGGGCTTCGTGCCGTGAGGCCCGTGCGTGACGAACGTGTCGGCGGCGATGGCCGCGTGGGCGGGGTGCATGCGACCGTCGGCGCGCAGCACGTCGTCGACCGCGAGGATCCGCGCCGCCTGGGCCACGACGTCGGCGTCGTCGAGCTCGACCACGGTCACGTGGGTGAACCCGATGCCGGGCATCCCCGGTTCGGGACGGGCGGTGAGCTCGAAGCGCGTGGCCGCCCAGGCACCCTCGGTGGCGCACAGCGCCGGCAGGTGCACGTCGTCCTCCCACGCGCTCCACGCCGGTTCCTCGGCGGCGCGGATGCACTTGGCGTACAGCACCAGGAGTCCACGCGTGGTCGCGGTGGGTGGCATCAGTCCAGCAGGGGGTCGATCACCGCGCGGTCGACGGGCCCGCGGTACGCGATCGCCCCGTCGCGGAGCGCGACGCAGCGCGAGGCCCGTTCGAGGAACACGAGTTGGTGGGTGGCGACCATCACCGCGCATCCGGCTTCCGCTGCCGCGGTGAGGAGCTCGGCCAGCGCGTCCTGACCGCGCGGGTCGAGCCCCACGAACGGCTCGTCGACCAGCAGCAGCGAGAACGGTCGCACCAGGGCGAGCACGATGGCGGTCTTCTGCCGCAGTCCGCGGCTGAAGCGCGCCGGGAGGTCATCGGCGCGGGCACCGAGGTTGAGGATCGCGAGCAGCTCGTCGGCCGATTCCGGTCGCTCGGCGACGCCGTGCAAGCGGGTCACGTACTCGATGTGCTCGTTCACGCTCAGGTCGTCGTAGAGCGCGGGGTTGTCGGCGATGTACGAGAGCGAGCGACGCGCGTCGAGCGAACCGGCGGGCGCGCCCTCGACCAGCACGTCGCCGCTCGTGGGTTCGAGCAGCCCGACCGCCAGTTGGAGCAGCGTCGACTTGCCGGCGCCGTTGGCCCCGACGAGGGCGACGAGCTCGCCGCGCTCGATGCCGATCGACACGTCGTCGAGCGCGACCCGGTCGCCGTACGACTTGGTCACCCCGCGCAGCTCGAGCGCCGGCGTGCTCATCGGGTCACCGCCTCGCGCGAGCGCATCCACAACGACCCGCCAACCACGAGGACGATGGGCAGGAGCGCGGTCGCCACGGCCGCGCCTGCGGCGGACTGGCCCGTGACCGACGCGTTCTGACCGACCGCCAGCGGCACGAAGGCGGCGATCACGACGAGCGGACCGAGGACCTGCCGCAGCACGAGCCAGAGGGTGGTGAGCTCCGGGAATCCGAAGTCGAGGTACAAGCTCGGTGGCGGGGCGCCGATCACCACCGAGACCGCGGCGCCCACCACTGCCGCCAGCGCGGCGGGCACCAGCGTGATCGCCGCCACCGCGAGCGCGTCGGCGTCCGCGGTGACCGCGCCGGTCGCCACGGCCACCGCGACCATCACGCCGAGCAGGACCAGCGCCGGCGCGAGCAGATGCGACAGCACGAGGTCACCCCACACGACCGGGTACTGCGCGGGACGCTCCGGGTGGTCGGTCTCCTGGGCGAGCCCCTCGACCGCGTCGACGCCGACCAGGAACAGCGCGACGCCCGCGAGCAGCACGAGCGCGTCGACGCCGTGCCACAGGCCGACCGCCGCGAGGGCGACGACCACCGCCAGCACCACGGTGCGCACCACCCGCCCGAGCGGCCAGCGTGCTAACCCGCGCCAGTCGCGCTGCCAGGCCGGACCGCCTCGGGACCCGGTGCTGCGCCACCAGGGCTTCGAGCGTGGCAGCTCCTGCGCGAGCTCCCGGTGCAGCACGATCACCGACCGCATGTCCTGCAACGTCGCCGCGAACCGCAGCTCCCCGACCAGCTGGGCGCGGTGGCGCAGCGATTCGAGCGACGTGCGTCCGACGCGTGCCAGCCCGATCGCGACCAGCAGGAGCGGCAGCGCGACGCCGACGAGCGCCAACGGTGACGTCGTGAGCGGCCAGACCGCGACGCGGGCGAGCTGCGCGGTGGGCGACGTCGCGTGCTGCGTGATCACGTCGACCACGGCCCAGACCACCACGACGCCACCGACGAGGTTGGCTTCGCGCGTTCCCATGCGCGCACCCGAAGCGACCAGCGCCGCGCTCCAGACCGCGAGCGAGGCCAGCGCCCCGAACGCGGCGCCGGCGACGAGCCACTCGACGCGCTCACCGCCGAGGCGGCCGGTGGCCACGTTGCCCGCCACCGCGCCGATCACCGCGGGGACGAGCACCACGCCGCGCAGCTGGCGCACCGCGAGCGATCGCAGCACCGCCCCCCGGGGCACCGGCGCGAGCAGCAGGAACGTGACGTCGGCCGATTCGGGCGCGAGCGGGCCACCGCGAGCACCCGACCGCAGCCCCATCGCCACCAGGACCGCCACCGCGAGGCCGAGGAGCGCGACCGCGTGCTCGCGCACGTCGCGCGTGGCGGCGGCGTCGGCGTTGCCGCCGAGCGCGATGGTGCCGTAGAACAGCGCCAGCGCGGCGACGATCGCCACGATGTAGGCGCGGTACAACGAGTCGACCCAGTCGCCCTCGCGCAGGTAGTGGCGACGCCGCGCTCGTCGGAGGCCGCGGAGCGTGCTCTGCTGCTGCGCTCCGCCGTTCACCCGCGCAGCTTACGGGTGCGTCCCCGCGTTCACGCGCACGGGATCTTGCGCGCGGAAATCAGGCGCTGGGGATCACCCCACCGGCCGCGATCCAGCGCTGCACGACGTCTTCGGCTTCGCGCGGGTTGTAGACGTCTTCCTCGAAGCTCCACTTCCCGTCGCCGGCGTAGTGGAGGATCGTGTTCACGTCGAAGCCGTAGTAGCCGTCGTCGCCTTCGGGGGTGGGGAGGATGTTCGGGATCAGCGCGGAGACGCGGTTGCCGTCGATGAGTGCGTACGAGGGTGGGAACTCCATCGTCGGGAACGGCTGCATGACCGAGTTGATCCACTCGCGGATCTGCTCGCCCGACGTGTAGTAGCCGTAGTGGTGCTCGCGGTAGTGCGCGTCGGCGGTGAACTGCGCGGCCCACTGGTCCCAGTCGCCGGTCTCCACTGCCAGTGCGGCGCGCGTGCGGTACTTCTCGAACTCGGCCTCGATCTCCTCGCGAGGGAACGCGGGCGTCGGCGGTTCGGGGTTCCACCCGTCGATGCCGCGCAGCGAGCGATCCTGGGGCGTGTCGCGCTTGCCCCCGTCGGTGAGCCATTCGGTGAAGACGCGCTCGGCGTCGGCCGGGTTGTAGTAGTCGCCCTCGAAGGAGAACTTCCCGCTGCCGCCGTACTGCAGGAACGTGGTGTTCGGGAACGCATAGCGCTTCCCGGTGCCCGCGGGGTCGGGGAGGTTGTTCCAGATGTAGAAGCCGATGCGGTCACCGTCGATGATCGACCACTCGATCCAGAGGGTCATCGCCGCGTACTCCTTCATCACGTCGACGATGAACGTCTCGATCGCGGGCCTGCCTTCGAACACACCGAGGAAGTGCTCCTCGTAGCGCGCGTCGTCGGTGAACATGCCGGCCCAGCCGGGCCAGTCGTGCTCGCCGACGCCGCGCCGCTGGTACTCGGCCCATGCGGCCTCGATCTCTTGCCGTGGGTACTCGGCCATGGTGTTCCCCTCGGTCGTGGTGCCGGGAGCGTACCGTGACACCGTGGACGTCGAGGTGGCCGGACGGGTCGTGAGCGTGACCAGCCCGGACAAGGTCATGTTCCCCGAGCCGGGGCTGACCAAGCTCGACGTCGTCGACTTCTACCGCACCCTCGAGCGGCCGCTCATGAACGCGATCCGGGGTCGTCCGGTGCTCATGCAGCGCTTTCCGAGCGGCGTCGGCGGCTCGAACTTCTTCCAGAAGCGGGTGCCCAAGGACCGGCCCGACTGGCTGGAGACGTCGGTGGTGAGCACGCCCAACGGCACCACGTCGGAGGCGCTGGTCGCCGCCGATCTCGCCCACGTCGTGTGGGCGGTGAACCTCGGATGTCTCGGCTTCCACGTGTGGCCGAACCTGGCGCGCGACGACGACCACGCCGACGAGCTGCGCATCGACCTCGACCCTCAACCCGGTCTCGGGTTCGACGAAGTGCGCGAGGCCGCGCGGGAGCTCAAGGGCCTGCTCGACGAGCTCGGCATCCGCGGCTGGCCCAAGACGACCGGCAGCCGCGGCATCCACGTGTACACGCGGCTCGAGCCGCGCTGGACGCCGATCGAGGTGCGCCGCGCCGCCGTCGCGGTGGCGCGCGAGCTCGCCCGGCGCCGGCCCGAGGCGATCACCGACGCGTGGTGGAAGGAGGAGCGCGGGGATCGCGTGTTCGTCGACTTCAACCAGAACGCGCCGCACAAGACCGTGTTCGGCGCGTGGTCGATCCGCGCCCGCGCCGCCGCGCAGGTGTCGACGCCGTTCGAGTGGGACGAGCTCGACGACATCGATCCCGAGGCGTGCACCGCGCTCACCGTGCCCGCACGGGTCGATTCGCGCGGCGATCCCTGGGCGGACATCTCCGACGACCCGCAGGTGCTCACCCCGCTGCTCGAGCTGTACGACCGCGACATCGAGTCGGGGCTCGAGGACGCGCCGTGGCCGCCGGTCTACCCGAAGATGCCGGGCGAGCCGCCCCGGGTGTCACCCAGCCGCGCCCGCAAGGACGACGACGGCAACCCGATCACGCCGCCGCCGCCGAAGAAGCGCACGACGCGGCCGCGCGGGCCGAAGCGCGGCGTCTGACCCACCGGCTCCCGTTCACGACCCCGCCCGCACCAGGCGCTGGGGGAGAGGAGCGCGTCCCCGGCGGCGACCGCGCGCACCGCCCGGAGCAGCTCGGCCGGCTCGGTGTCCTTCACCAGGAACCCGCTGGCGCCGCCGCGCAACGCCTCGAACACGTGCTCGTCGACCTCGAACGTGGTCAAGATGACCACCCGCACCGCGGTGAGCGCGGGATCGGCGCCGATGGCCTGGGTGGCCGCGAGCCCATCGGTGCCGGGCATGCGGATGTCCATGAGGACGACGTCGGGACGCTCGCGGCGGGTCACCGCGTACGCCTCGTCGCCGTCACCCGCCTCCCCGACGACCTCGATGTCGTCCTGCGCGTCGAGCAGAGCCTGGAACCCCGCCCGCACGAGGACCTGGTCGTCGGCGAGGACGACCCGGATCATCGGTTCGCCCCGAACGGGATGCGGGCCCGGACGCGGAACCCGCGCCGCGCCGGCCCGTCGGCGAGGCGCCCTCCGGCGTGGCTTCGCACGTACTGTGCCCGTCGCACAGGAGCGTTGCTCTGCGCTTACCGTTCGTGCTACCTTACGGTTCGTGCCGACGAACGGAACCGCGACCGGACCCGCGAACGGACCCGCGCAGGGAGCCGCGATCCTCGACGCCCTGGGCGAGCCGACCCGGCGGGCGATCCTCGAGCGGCTGGTCGAGCACCCGGCGGCGGTGGGTGAGCTGGCGGCGGTGCTGCCGGTGAGCCGACCGGCCGTCTCGCAGCACCTCAGGGTCCTCAAGGACGCGGGCCTGGTGCTGGTCGAACCGGCGGGCACCCGCCGCATCTACCGCGTCGACCCGAGCGGCATCGAGGCCCTGCGCGACCACCTCGACCGCTTCTGGAACCGCGCGCTGCTCGCGTTCAAGACCACCGTCGAAGCCGACCCCGACCAGGAGAGACCATGACCAGTTCCGCCGCCGCCACCTCTGTCCGCTCGACGATCGTCGTCGACGCGCCGCTCGACCGGGCGTTCACCACCTTCACCCGCGACATCGGCACGTGGTGGCCGCCCGAGCACCACCTCCTCGAGGGTGAGCTGGCCGAGATGGTGTTCGAGCCGCGCGTCGGTGGACACGTGTACGACCGCGCGGTCGACGGCTCGGAGTGCCGATGGTCTCGGGTGCTCGCGTGCGAGCCTCCGCACCGGGTCGTGTTCACGTGGGACATCAGCCTCCAGTGGCAGATCGAGACCGATCCCGGCCGCACGAGCGAGATCGAGGTGACCTTCGTCGCCGAAGGCGACACCCGCACCCGGGTCGAGCTCGTGCACCGTCACCTCGAACGCCACGGCGACGGCTGGGAGGGCATGGCGACCGCGGTCGGCTCGCCGAACGGCTGGGACCTCGGGATGGCGGCCTTCGCCGCCGCGGTCGGCCCGAGCAGCTAGCGGCGGCGGTCGCTGAGCGCCCAGGCCGCCGCCGCACTCACCCCGGCGACGGTCAGCACCGCCGGCCAGGGGCCGATCTTCCTGGCCAGCGGGTGCGACACCCCGAACGCGCCGAAGTAGATCGCGCCGAGGACGGCGGCGTTGACCGGTCCCGCGTGCTTCGCCCACTCGCGCTCCGCCACGAAGCCGCCCACGGTGAGGACCGCGCCGCCCAGCGCTCGGATGCGGGTGGCGCGGGCGACGTAGTAGCCGCCGATCAGCGAGCCGGCGACGACGGGAGCAGTGGGGACGCGCATGGCGCGCAGGCTAGCGGCGGGCGAGCACGCTCCTCGTCGACGGATTCGTCGCCGGAGGGCGACGGGTAACGTCGGGCGATGGCCGACTACGTGATCCCGGATCCGGAGCCGAAGGAGATCGACGAGAAGCTGTCGATCGAGCTCCGCCACCTGTCCGACAACGCGGTGCTGCGTGGTCACCCCTCGGGCGACGAGCAGTGCGAGAACTGCCTCTACTACCTCGAGAACACCGCGGAGATCTCGTACTGCTGGCACCCGAAGCTGCGCATCCTGGTGGGTGGCGAGTGGTGGTGCCAGTGGTGGGAGGCCATCCCGAGCTGACGCGCACGTCGTCCCCCGTAGCATGCGCCCCGACTGGGGGGTGGGCATGACGTACCGGGTCGTGGTGTGGGGGACCGGGAACGCGGGGCGACCGGCGATCCGCGCGGTCGCGGCGCACGCGGACCTCGAGCTCGCGGGCGTGGTCGTCGCCAATCCGGACAAGGTCGGGCGCGACGCGGGCGAGCTCGCCTTCGTCGAGCCGCTGGGCGTGCTCGCCACCGACGACGTCGGCATCGCACTGGCCGACGGCGTCGACGCGGTCGTGTACACCGCCACCGCCGACACCCGCCCCGACGATGCGTTCGCCGACCTCGTCGCGTGCCTCGAGTCGGGGGCCAACGTCGTCTCGACGTCGTTCTACCCGTTGCTGCACCCCGCGAGCGCACCCGCACCGATGATCGACGCGGTGGAGCGCGCGTGCGCGATGGGCGACAGCTCGGTGTTCGTGTCCGGCATCGATCCCGGCTGGGCGCTCGACATCCTCCCCATCCTGGTGAGCGGGGTGAGCGCGGGCATCGAGGAGATACGGGTGCAGGAGATCTTCGACTACGCGCTCTACGACGCGCCCGATGTCGTGCGCGACGTGATCGGCTTCGGCGGTCCGATGGACCGGCTGCCGATGATGCTGCTCGACGTCGCGCTCGAGATGGTGTGGGCGCCGATGGTCCGCATCCTCGCCGAAGCCCTCGACCTCGAGCTCGACGAGGTGCGCACCGAGGTCGAGCGCCGCGCGCTCGAACGCACCGTCGACGTCCCGGGCATGGGCACCTTCGAGCAGGGCACGCAGGGTGCGTTCCGGTTCGAGGTGCAGGGGATCGTCGCCGGTCGACCGCTGCTCGTCATGGAGCACGTCACCCGCATCGACGACGACTGCGCGCCCGACTGGCCCTCGTCGACCCAACCCGGGGGCATCCACCGGGTGCGCATCACCGGCCACCCGAACCTCGACGTCACCATCCACGGCACCGAACCGGGAGAGCCGGGAGCCGCCGGTGGCGGCAACGCCACCGCCGCCAACCGCATCGTCAACGCCATCCCCGCGGTGTGCCAGGCTGCGCCGGGCCCGCTGAGCGCGCTCGACCTGCCGCCGATCACCGGCGCGCGGCAGCTCCGTCGGGGGTGACGTCACCCGGGACGCGCAGGAGACGACGGGCGGTGCCGCCGAGGACCGCCGCCTTGTCGGCGTCGTCGAGCGCCGACGCCTCGATCTGCGGCAGGAGGTGGCTGATGCGCCGGCCGACCGGGAAGCTGTAGAGATCGGTGCCGAACACCACGCGGTCCGCACCGAAGCGCACCACGAAGTCCTCGATGAAGTCGAAGTTGTAGCTGAGGCTGGTGTCGAACACCACGTTCGGCGCCGCGTCGGCGACGAAGAAGCACTGGCGCGTCGCCTCGAAGCCGCCGAACGCGTCGAGCGCGAGGAGGGTGAGATCGGGGAGCTCGCGTGCGACCGACGCCAACTTCCACAGCGCCTCTTCGGGCGTGTCGTCCATGGCGTGGATCACCGGCACCATGCCGCGCTCACCCATCCGCTCGAGGTAGCGGACGATCCACCGGCTGTCGAGCGACACGCCCTGGAACCGGGTGTGGAAGCTGAGCGCGACGAGTCCGAGCTCCTCGGCGGTGCGATCGATCTCGGCGAACGCGGCCGCGCCGTCGCGCGGCTCGACGATCCCGCAGGCGACCGGGAACCGATCGGGGGTGCGGTCGCGGTACGCGGCGATCTCGTCGTTCACGACGCGCGTGTCGGCCAGTCCACGCGGGCGCAGGTACCCGTGCCCCGGGATCACCATCGCCTGACGCACGCCCCCCTCGTCCATGATCCGCAGTCGATCGGCGAGCTCGATCGCCGCGAACTCCTCCCGCCCGTCGGCGGCAGGGTCGAGCTCACCGCCAAGCGCGTCGAACGCGCGGCCGACGTGGTGGTGCACGTCGAAGACGTCGACCGGCATCTAGCCCTGCACGGCCGAGTCGCTGGCCCGATCTGAGGGCGGCCACACCTTCGGGCACGCCGGCTCCGAGAGCGCGTCGCCTTCCACGAGCCCGGCGTGGTGCACCTTCTGCGGTGCGCCGGGCTTGATGCGGAACCGCGCGTCGTCACCCGCATAGCGGATCGACAGCGCGCGCCGGCGCCGGTCGGGGGTCGCGTTGGCGAAGGCGCCGTGGATGGTGCGGGCGTGGTGCACCACGATGTCGCCGGGTTCGGTGGTGAAGTGCACCACCGCGGGATCGCCGGAGTGGTCGGGAACGTCGTCGCCCTCGGTGTCGGGCATCGACTGCGTGGTCACGAAGAAGTTGGGCCGGAACGTGGTGCGGTCGCGGTGCGATCCGCGCACGTACTGCACCGCGCCGTTGGCGGCGTCGACGGGGTCGAGCGGGATCCACACCGTGCACACCTGGTCGCCGTCGACGTGGAAGTACGCGAGGTCCTGGTGGAACGCGGTGCGGTCGACCGTCCCCGGTTCCTTCACCAGCACGCTGTCCTCGTAGAGCCAGAGCTGCTCGCTCCCGAGCAGCTCGGCCACGATCCCGGGGATCGGCGTGTCGCGCGCGAAGGCGAGGAACTCCGGTGTGGCCACCCAGTGGTCGGTCCCGGCCCGGAACTGCCCACGTGGTGCAGCCGCACCGGCGCGCTCGACGCGCGTGAGCGGCGCGCCCGCGTCACCGAGTGCGTCGCCCATCGCGGTGAGGTCGGTCATGGTGGGCGCGTCGAGCTCGGCGTCGACCACGACCCGCATGCGGTCGATCAACGCGGCGTCGAGCACACCACGCAGGTGCACCACGCCGTCGCGCGAGAACGTGTCGGCGTCGTTCAATAGCCCGCAGCGCGGTCGACGACGTTGTGCAACGTCTCGCCGCGCTGGTAGCGATCGAGGTTGTCGGCGAAGAGCGCGAGGAGCTTGTCGGTGTAGCGCTCCTGCGCGGCCGAGCAGTGCGGGGAGATGTACACGTTGGGTGCCGACCACAGCGGGTCATCGACCGGGAGCGGTTCCTGGCGGGTCACGTCGAGCAGAGCGGCGCCCACCTGGCCCGACTCCAGCGCCGCGATCAGCGCGGCTTCGTCGACCAGCGAGCCGCGACCGACATTGCAGAACAGCGCACCCGGCTTCATCGCCGCGAAGGCCGCGGCGTCGAACATGTTCTCGGTGTCGGCGGTGCCGGGCGCGCTCACGACCACTGCGTCGCACCGGCCCAGCACGTCGTGCAGGTCGTCGACGCCGCGCAGCTCGTCGACCGCGTCGTGCTGTTGGCCTTCCTTGTAGCTGCGGCGGGTGCCGATCACGGTCATGTCGAACGCGCGGGCGCGCACCGCCACTGCGGTGCCGATGGCGCCGAGTCCGATCACGCCGAGAGTGAGGCCTTCGACCGTGCGGCCGAACATCGGCGCCCACTCGTGCTCGTGCTGCTGCGCGTCGATCTCCGGCAGCCGCTTCCAGACCTGCAGCAGCCGGGCGATGGCGAACTCGGCGATCGGGGCGGCCGCCACGCCGGCGGCGTTGGTGATCGTCACGTGGTCGGGCAGTTCGGCGCGCTCGAGGTGGTCGATGCCGGCGCCGATCGCCTGCACCCACCGCAGGTTGGGCGCGACCTCGCGCAGCGGGCCGGGCACGTCGAGCGCGAGCGTCGCCTCGGCGCGCGCCCAGACCGCCCGGGCGTCGCCGTCGAGCTCGTCGTCGG